>CATWLR010000051.1:0-6514 GCA_958351665.1 Veillonella infantium
CCTAATTACTACGAAACAGCACAGATTATTATTAACTGCACACCTATCGGTATGTATCCTCATAATCCAGCTAATCTTATCGATATTACACAATTCTCCAAATTAGAAGGCGTTGTAGACCTCATCTATAATCCACGCCGTACGATTTTGTTGTTACAAGCAGAAATGATGGAAATTCCTCATTGTGATGGCTTGCCATTCCTCGTGGCTCAAGGCGTTGAGGCAGCTAATCATTTCCAAGGTGAAAGCTTTGGTACAAAGGAAATTGAGCAAATCTTACGAGATATGCGCCGTGAAAAGGAAAACATTATCCTCATCGGCATGCCTGGCGTAGGAAAAACTACAGTCGGCAAAGCACTCGGTGAAGAAATGGGCCGTACCTGCGTTGATGTGGATCATGAGTTAGAGAAAGAAATTGGTGATATCTCTGCCTATATTACAGAACAAGGGGAACCGGCCTTCCGTGAAAAAGAGGCGGAAATGATTGCAAAACTCGGTACTCAAACAGGCCTCGTTATCTCCACTGGCGGCGGCTGTGTAACAGTTCCTAAAAACTTCGCACACCTACGTCAAAACGGTCGTATCTACCAATTAACACAACCAGTAGAAAACCTATCTACCTCTGGTCGTGTTCTCTCTAGTGGTGGCATCGAGCGCTTACGCGAGCTGGAAGCAACTCGTACACCAATGTATGAAAGCTTTGCTCAATGCATCGTAGAACATAATCGCAATGCATCAGAAACAGTAGCAGCTATCCTAAAAGACTTTGAAGCAAACTTATTGTAAGAGCTTGTATATCGCATTTGTAGAATACTATACATCTGTCTTTCTAGATAAAACTAAAACTCATATCTTACCTTCATAGATATAATACTAAAAGCAGTAGTTATCCCTAAAATGACTACTGCTTTTTTATATGCTCTATGTATTATATGTATTTGTAGAAAACTACATTTGCAATTACAATGTAATTACAAATAGAATTAATTAACTTAACAAACTTTTAATATAAAATCAATAATATAACCAACGAATTACAATCACAAGCCAAAAGAATACTGGGAGAGATATTATGAAAACCGTAAACCTACAAGTCCGCATCAACGAAGATCTAAAACAAGAGGTATCTAGCATATTGAAAGCCCAAGGCCTATCCTATACCTCCATGCTTGACGCACTATTCCGTCAAATTATCAAAGAACGTCGCATTCCTTTCGCCATTGCTTTACCAGCAACATCTACAGATGAAACACCAACGCCAAATACACTCAACAATGACGGCACCTACAAACAACCCCGAACCACATTAAAGGCATCAGATACTACTAGATTGTACGGAACATCAACCACAAATGAGGTTGAAATATCCTTTGATAAAATTGATAAAACAGGAATACTCAATATCCGTATAAATCCTAAAGTTAAAACACTAACAACAGCTATCTTGAAAGAAATGGGTTTAACTATATCATTACTGATTACACTAATCTCCAAACAAATACAGTTCTCAAAAGCAATTCCTAAGTCAGTAAACAAGCCTATCGCTTGTGACTCTATGAATGCAGACTTTCTTACTGACGAAGAAATCGATCAACTACTGGAATTGGCATATGCAGATATAGAACAAGGTAACTTAATTTCAGCTAAAGATCTTTTTGAGCAACTAAAGAAAGAAGGTCTTCTTTTATGAGCTATAAAGTTTTATTTAGTAAGCTTGCTGATAAACATTATATTATCTTATACTCTATAAAAAATAAAACTGTAATAATTAAGAAAGTACTAACGCAAGGTATGAGTATATAAAAAGTCGGCTCTCGCCGACTTTTTTAATGCACTTTTACGCGTTTATGTTGTTGTTCATCGAAGACGCCATCTACGTCGATGGTATCGAGGATGCGCTTTAGTTCATGCACATCGATTTGACCTGGTGCTGACGCTTTGCCAGCAGAGGCAAAGGTCATAGCATTACCAAACAATGCTCCTGCTGTGCGTGTAACAGCCCCCAATGGCCCCATGGCCATCGTAATGATTGGGTCCGATGGATACAAGGCTTTAACTTCAGCCGTTGCTTCAAGGAGGGTTAATACATCCCCTGTTGTATGAGGCATAACAGCCATCTTTGGCACATCAGCCAAGAAGTCTTTCATTTGAATGAGACGATTTACAATAACCTCATGGCTTGGTGTACCATGGAAATCATGATTACTCATAACTATGGTTACACCATGCACCTTGGCGAATTCTATCGTTTTAAGCATTCTATCTTGATCAAAGAATAGCTCGATATCAATAGCATCTACCAATCCAGTAGGAATGATGCGCTCTAACATAGTGAAGTAGTCTTGTGAAGAAATGGATTTCTCCCCACCTTCACCTTTCGTGCGCCATGTAAATAACAAGGCACGACCTTTTAATTGAGGCTTGATGAGCATTAATAATTCAATAATAGCGTCAATGGAGTAGGCCCGCTCGTAATAGTCAATGCGTAGCTCCACTACATGACACGGTGTATTACATGCAACCGCAGTAGCATCTAAAATTTCTTTCATTGTTGTGCCCACAATAGGAACACATATCTTTGTACCCTTTTCGCCGAGTACTGCATGACCGATACGGACCATAATAACTCCTTTCCGTCCCACAGGGTGAGACAAATGACTTACCTTAAACTAACTATATACCAATATTTTGGTAAAAGCAATCAATCCGCCTATATTGGATTGCTATTCACAAAAAATGTATGAAAGCCTGTCATTATGCACTAAAATAGTATTTTTAGATGAACGATTAACATCATTTTTTGTTATATCCCATCTTCTCAATCTTATTAAAATTGGTCAGATTATCCAATCCCCATGAGTATATCTAATCTCTCAAAATAAAAACTCCACACATAATCGTGTGGAGTAATCATTTATGGTATTATTCGTGCTTAGCAGATAGTTTTCTAGATTGGAATGCCATATATAACAATAACAAGCCTGTAATACTAAATACATAGGATATGCCAACATAAGTAGATACAATACTTGCAAACACAGGACCAACCATAGACCCAAATTGTTGAGCAGTCGTAGTCATACCAAACATGCGGCCTCTAAAACTTGGGTCTGTATTGAGGGTTACCGCTGCACTTAAGGATGGGTTAATACCTACTATACAAGACCCAATGAGTACTTGTAATACACCAAACCACCAGATACCTACTGGTAAGCTTTGAAGTAAAAGGACGATACCACTCCCCATCATACAGTAGGAGATAGTCTTAAAATAACCACGGCGTTCACCAAGGCGGACCCATAGGTTCGTCGTTAAGGATCCTGCTAAGCCGCCGATACTAAGGATGGTGCCAGAGATCATAGCCGCCCCTTCCATAGTGCCTTGCATATCGCCTACATAGAGGGCCAAAATAGGTTGCAACATCATAATAGCGCATTGCATGAAGAAGAATATCCAAAGTAATCGTACTAATACAGGCTGTTGTTGAACCGCTTTAAAGTCTTCACGTAAGGATGTAGATTTAGTAGGTTGAGTAGGTTGCGCTGCTCCATCAGTGCCTACAGTATGTAATTTGGGTTCTTTTACAAAGAATAATACGGCCAAAGTCGCAATAAATACAGCAATACCAGATACATAAAATACAGGCCGCATCCCTACAACACTTTCAAC
Organism: Veillonella infantium; assembly: GCA_958351665.1. Taxonomy (GTDB): domain Bacteria; phylum Bacillota; class Negativicutes; order Veillonellales; family Veillonellaceae; genus Veillonella; species Veillonella infantium_A. Next base: position 3,670 of record CATWLR010000051.1, read on the forward strand.
GGCACCACCTAAAAACGGGCCAATGACATTGCCTAAGATAAGACCGGTTTGAAATATACCTAATGCTCTACCAACCTGTTTTTCATCAACACTAAGGGACACCATAGTCATTGCTGCTGGATAGAATCCATTAGCAAAACCAACGAGCGCACGCCCCATGAGTAATTGATATTGGTCTGTAACTAAGCCAATTAATACATAACAGATAGCGATGGCAAAGCCAGCACGCAAGGCCATCCGTTTTTTACCTTTATTATCGGCAAGCTTGCCCCATATAGGAGCCATAATGCCTGCAATGAGAAAAGTAATACCGAAAACGAGACCCGACCAAAGAGCTACATCAGCCTTTGGAACGCCTAATTCTAAAAGATAGATAGGCAAAAACGGAATGATCATAGTGTAACATATGGCTAGCACTGTCATGGCCGCCGTAATGATCCATACATTGCGCATACCACCGCGAGCGTCATATGTAGTGGTACTCATTCGTTGCCTCCTTTCATATATAAAAGTATATATAGAAAGTACTTTTATATTCTATATAAATAAGAGCCGCATATGATACGCGACTCTCTCATTTATTCCGTTGGAAACTTGTGATCCATTACATCCTGTAAGGATACGCGTTCCATAACATGACGGAATTCATCTTGCAAGTACTGCCACAATGGAGCAGTCAAGCAATCGTTAAACATCGGACATGGCTCTACATCGTCTTCTAAACAAGATACGAGAGCAATGGAGTCCTCTGCAGCATATAAAATTTCATATACATTGTATTCAGCCGGCGATTTTACCAAGCGATATCCACCGTATTTACCACGTCCACTTTTAACGAGGCCAGCGGAGGATAAGCGAGATACAATCCCCTCTAAGTATTTATCGGAAAATCCTTGGCGTTCTGCAATCTCACGAATTGGTACATTTTTTTCTACCCCATGCTCTGCAATATCCGCCAATATCCGTAAGGCATAGCGCCCTTTTGTAGATATTTTCATAAGTTAACCTCTAAGTCATTTCATAATATATTTATAGTATATCACAAATTCATACAAAAAATGGTGGGAAATATGATACACTATACATATATCGAAATATTTTATTTGGGTATTTTTTTAATTTCATATAGGAGGATGTTATCTAATGTTAGATAAACTATTTCAACTCAGTGAACGCGGTACAACTGTTAAAACCGAAATTTTAGCTGGTATTACTACGTTTATCACGATGGCGTACATCCTATTCTTGGCGCCTAACATTCTTAGTCTCGGAGGGATGGATAAAGATGCAGTCCTCATCGCTACAGCCTTAGGTGGTGGCCTTGTAACGATTGCTATGGGTTTATTCGTAAACTATCCGATTGCCCTCGCTCCTGGAGTTGGCCTCTTAGCCTTTTACTCCTTTACCGTAGTTCTCGGTATGGGCGTATCCTGGCAAACAGCATTAGGTGCGGTGTTCATTTCCGGTCTCGTATTCCTCGTATTAACACTTACATCGATACGACAAATGATCGTTGAAGGCATCCCAGCCTCTATGAAGGTTGCCATTACCGTTGGTATCGGCCTCTTCATCGCTATCATCGGCTTAAAATTATCCGGCTTGATGGCTATCTCTATTAGTTTGTCTCCAAACTCCTTAGGTCAAGTTGTGCAAACGCACGGTAATTTAGTGCCGCCTGCGTCCGAAGCGCTCTTAACGCTTGGTAATTTGCACAGTGGCGAAACATTGTTGGCTCTATTCTCCCTCATCTTTACAGCTCTATTGATGGCTCGTAAAATTCAAGGTTCTCTCTTGATTGGTGTGGCAGCAACAACAATTCTTTCCTACGCTACTGGCCTTTCTACAATGCCTGAGAACTTCACTGTATTGGCAGTGCCTGATTTCTCTAAAGCAGCATTCCTTCAATTAGATATTCCTGGTGCGCTCCACATGGGCTTAATCACGATTATCTTCTCCTTCACCTTCGTAGAATTGTTCGACTCCATGGGTACCTTGATTGGTACTGCAACAGAGGCGAAAATTGCAGATCCTAAATCTGGTAAATTCCCAGGCCTTGGTAAAGCCATGACTGTCGATGCGATCGGCGTTAGTGCTGGCGCATTGCTCGGTACTTCTACGATTACTGCCTTTGTTGAAAGTGCAGCAGGTGTAGGTGCTGGTGGCCGTACAGGCTTAACGGCTGTCACAACAGGCGTATTATTCTTGATCTGCTTGTTCTTAGCTCCAATCGTATCCTTGGTGCCAAATGCAGCAACCTCTCCTGTTCTTATCATCGTTGGCGCCCTCATGTTAGGCGCTATCAGAAACATCGACTTCGATGATTGGACAGAAGGCTTCCCAGCATTCCTCGTTATCGTTTTGATGCCATTCACATACAGCATTGCTAACGGTATCTCTGCAGGTCTTATTTCATACCCTCTACTCAAGATCATTTCTGGTCGTGCCAAAGAGGTTAACTGGATTATGTACGTATTGGCGGTACTCGTTATCATACGCTACGTATTCTTCTAATTAACGTATGCTCATAATCAAGCTTTAATGAAAGTAACATTTGATTGCTATAATCACTAATAGGCTAAGAACAAAATATATGTAAAATGCCAAAAGCATAATATATGTAAATTACATATACTAAGAGAACCTATCTCCGAAGATATTAGTAAAATATCTAGGAGGTAGGTTCTTTTTATTATGTACAGTTTTCGGTAAATGCTAATGCTGATTCTAATTCTAATTCTCTATGATATCAAAAATTGTACTATACATTCTTATTATAATTTAGTGTTACTAAATTGTTTTTATACCAATTAAATCTGTACGACTTGGATCGATATCTTTTAACGGC
>CATWLR010000052.1:0-6492 GCA_958351665.1 Veillonella infantium
GTTTACGCCAACGCGAGTATAGATATTACCTGCACCGAAGTTTTTACCGATTTCAAGGCCAAGACCACCTGCGGTGCTGCTCACGCCAGATTGCTCTACGTGCATGCTGCCAGCATTGAAGCTATCGCCACCAAAGTGAGTGTAGCTCAATTGTGCTTGTGGTTCAATGTATGTATCATTTGAAAGCTTCACAGTTTTACCATAGCGTGCACCGATAGAGTATGCATTCGCTTTAGTCTCGCCAGACAGTCTTTCACCAATTTCATTGCGAACAGTGAAGTCGTTAGAAGCACGGCCTACTTGAGACTCAATGTGGATGTATTGGTTGTTACCAAGATCTTTTAAGCCGTACGCACCAACAGCAAAGGCTTTTTCTTTGCCAGTACCGTTGAATACGTAGTCATCGTTACCACGAAGGTAAGAAACTTGACCACCTACAGTCCAACCGCTGCTAGTTTTAGCATCGTAACCACCTTGAATGCGTGTATACGTTGTATCTGTGTCGATACCTTTTGCATTGAAGCTGTATTTACCGCCTCCAACGCGAGCCCAAATACCTGTAGGTTCGCCTTGTTGCAATACGCGTGGACGATACATATTATCTGTCAATGTTCTCCAACCGTTGATATTACTCATAACGGCAGATCGAGCGCCGCGCATATGAGGTGTATCAAAATCACCCATGATAACATGAATGTGAGAATTACGGTCTGGCACTGGAGCTGGTTTCACTTCTGGTTTAGGAGTCGGTTTAACTTCCGGCTTAGGCGCTGGAGCCGGTTCTGGTTTCACTTCTGGCTTTGGAGTTGGTTTAGGTTGTGGCTTAGGCTCAGGTTTTGGAGTTGGTTTTACCTCTGGTTTAGGAGCCGGTTTATTTTCACCATATACGTATTTACCTTGACCATCTTTATCTGCTTGCCAAGTAATGTCCCCTTCTTTAGCATGACCTGAAGTAATAACTGTAAAACGACCAGATTCAGAACCATCAGATGCAATAGCTACTGTGCCTTGAAGGTTTCTTTCACCATTTACATAGTTATGATAATACATCTTATGTGCCAAGTTGTCTAAGATCTTATTTACATTCTCTTCGGAAGACATGTCTAGACCTTTTTGAGTCGTATATACATGAGCAGCCGCACCAGGAGCCGCACTTGTAATATGAATATCCCCACCCCAGAAAGAATCTGGTGTCACACCATTATAGGTTTTAGTTGGTGGTTGATAGCTTGGATCCTCAGTGTCGCCACCTTCATCATTAGGATCATAAATAAAGTTTACATGACCTTCAAGCTTATCTACATAGAGTTTATTATGCTCACTTTGAGTTACCATGTTCGCATAGTTGCGGTTATTAGAACCTACAAGTCGATGTACATGGCTAGGTTGCGTACCACCATCTAATTTACCTTCATGCAAGCCACCTTGATAGAAAAGCTCCCAAGAACCATAGTCACCAAGAAATACATTGATATGACTTGGATGCTTTGCATCTTTATCTGCTAAATTAAAGGCTAAACCGTCCCAAAGAGATTCTTTACCAATGATTCCAATATTGATCTCGGACGCGTGATTTGGGTCGCTTTTAACAATGACATCACCAACTAAAGATAAGTCGTTACCGATAAAATTACCTTTGTTGCCGTCTACGCCAATATTAACAGTACCACCTTGAGCTACTGCAATAGGAGTACTCACATTATGAACATCATAAACGCCTTCCTTAAGAGTAACAGTACTGCCACCTTTACTGCTAATAAAAGGCTTATCATTATAGCCAACATTAGCCACTGCTTTATCAATAGTGACTGTACTACCAGTATCTGCCTCAATCGTAGATACGTAGTTTGTCATATTACCAGCCGTAAACTTCCCACCGTTATTTGCAGTAATATATGCACCAGTAGGTGTAGTAACTAATGTACTCCCTGCCATTGCATACTGACCTACAGAGCTAGTAATCGTCAGGGCAATTGCTAAGGATAATTTCGCTTTACACATGCGTTTCATAAGAACCCTCCCTCTATACACTATAAACTATTATTAAATATTTTTAAATATAATTTATAATTAGAATCTTGTAAATATGAGAGAAAATTGTCACATATTATATATAACAATATAAAAAGCAGTAACTATAGTTACTGCTAACGTATACGTATATATATTTTTGTATATTTCTATTTATAGATTCTTATTGATTCGCTTATATGTTCGCCATATAATGGACTTAAGATAGTCAAGCGAGGTTGGGCCTCTCTTCGTTAATGAAGGGAGGGTTGTCTATGAGTGATTATGAGTTAATCATGATAATTCTAGAGGCAATGACCGTTGTCATTGCCTTTGGAGCACTTGTGGCGCTTATTTGTCTTGGAAAAGACAAATAGCCCTTCGTTATCCCCTGGATAATTAGGTAACTGAAAGGCCATTTCATCAATTAATCATAGTTTTGAGATGAGCCCGACGGATCTACTCGCTTGGCTATCTGTTTATATTATAGGGTTTATATCATATATCGTCAAATACAGATAAACAATACTAATATGTTGTATTATAAACCAAGAGGCAGAGACTGAGTCACTGCCTCTTATCTTTTTATCTTTATCTACGTGCTACGCGCATAGCCGCCATCATGCCTGGAGATTTCCAAACGGATTGACCATTGTCTGAAACGAGTTTATTGTTATAGTAGAATACATCTGCATTGTAATAGTTATTATCGCTAGATGTTACCTTATAGCTAAGGCCAGATGTCGTATATACCGTGAAATTAAGTACATCCCCTACTCTCTTCACAGAGTCTTGGTCTACATACCAGCTATTGCCGTTATAGGTCGTAGCATATACATCGGTACGAGCTTCTACGTCATGTGTATTAATACCAATCAATACGAGCAAAGCCGCTAACATATATAAGAATTTACGCATTAGAATTACCTCCGTTTTATCGTTGGAATACTTGTTTATTATACCAAAAAAACGGTGAAATTCACATTAAAATGGCACCTTCTACGCCACCCAGGATTGACTACTTTCAATGTACGACGTGATCCGTTTCATAATGGGTTTTTCTATGAAAGCTAATCGCATATAGTCTACCACCATGCCAACTATGAAAATGAGGGCCACTACAAGAATTGCATATAATGGTAATAAGGCAGAATCGTAATACTGATAGGTACTGAATATATTGTCCCACATATGATGAAGGAATAGCTTATTATCATGAAATAAGTAAATCCCGAAGGTCGTAGAGGCAATCGTATTGATCCACGGATGATAGGTAATCTTGGCTTTCAAGAAAATAATAAACAAGCCAATGCCTAACAGTAGCTGGAAGAAGCCATAGTCACGCCGAGCATAGCAAGACTATAAAACCATATCTGCCCTACTAACAAAATCTGGGCATATAAAAAGACAGTTGATTCTCATCAACTGTCCTTTTAGTTTGTAAATTAGAATTGATATGTAAGGTCTACACGATAGTAGTTTGGAAGTTTAGGGTTATAGGACAAAAATTAGTACAACCCTGTAGTAATTTAAAATCCCCTTGATCAGTACCAAGATACTCATCAAAGGGATTATATTAATTATGAAAAAGACAAATAGCCCTTCGTTATCCTAGGATCGCTATTAAATTCAAGTCATATCTTAGGCTTTAAATATAACACCATTATGCTCTAGTTGTTCCACTGTTTTTTTACCAATGCCCGGTAGCATCAATACTTCTTGTTTAGTAATTGTTTTAAAATCATCTACTGTGTATAGGCCGACTTGTGAAAGTGTAATTTGTGCACCGAACCGTATATTGTCATATACCGGATTTCCACGCAAAGCCCCACCTTTAGCAACCTCTACGGGGCTCATATGAGCGGACTCGCGTTTTCCCATATAACTATCATTAGAGTACCGATTTATAACAGTTCGACCGGTAACACGTTCATACGCATCATATAGAGTCTGCCATAGTGGACTTTCAAAATCCACTAATTGAGTTGGTAAAAATGAGATAGCAGTATATAAGCTTATTAATTCTCGTGGGTCAGAATCTATGTTGCTCACTTGGTCTACCATATACATAATAGCCTCTAAATGATCTTCTACAAAATCGTTCCAGCGCGTTGCATCTTGTAATAACCAATCAATATCTTCATATTCATCAACAAGATCTGCTAATACATCATGGGCTATCTTGTTTTCACCACACTGCAAAGCCAATAGAATATACAGCATATGCATAGGCAACATGATATCCGGAGCCTGATTAAATGCATTTTGTATATCATCGCAACATGCAAGATATCGCTGATATACCTTGCGGCCGCGATCCCAGTTGGCAGCGCCACAACAAGCAACCATCATATACACAAGAAATCCCGAATGATCTTGCTTGTCTCCGTGAAAAACTGGCGTAAAGCAGGCAATCGCATCATTATACATATTATATTCTAAATATATCATCCCCATGTCGATGAGGCAACGCATATAAGGACGCGTCTCTATTATATTCCAATCTATTTTCTTTGGTTTTTTCAACGATTCTACTAGCTGTTTCAACTGATAAATTTGAAAGCTTGGATGTAACTCAAGGGCTATGAGTTCTCGTTTAGCATCTACTTCATCAGGACATAATACAAGGATTTCATTGTATAACTTCCTTGATTTCTCATTCGTATCAGCCTCTTCTGCAGCCTCATATAAATCACGTAATTTCATTTCTATCGTATTATTAAAATCACCACGATTATATTGAGTCATAAATGCTTCTAACAAATCCTCAATAGATTTGAAATCAGATTCATGTTCGGATACAAATTGTTTCTGTAAACGTAATAATAACTCACTATAAAAGTTAAACATAGAGTATCTCCTTATACATATGAACGTAAAAATACTACTCATATGTAATATAGCACGAGGGAATATATTAATTCTATAGGTAATACCTCGACCTATTAATATCTCATCTGAAAATGGGTTGGCAACTAGACGATAAAAATGAGACACCGATTATAGTCGATGCCTCATTCCTTTGGGGGTTATAGGACAAAAAGTGTGTGTGACTAATCCCAATAAGTTGGAAAATCTGTAGACATATGTAGCTCATTCCAAACAGGAGCATCACCCCATTGAGGGATTGAACGATCTATTTGGCAATAATCAGATAACCGTTTGTAGATAGCAGCAATCGATTCATCTGTAGGCATACAATTTAATATATCTGAAATAGAAAGCGGTCTTGGTGAGTGCATATAGCACCACCAATAGACCGCTTTTAGTCTTCTTTCAAGTGAAAGCCCCCTATGAGCCCATATACTATACTCCAACTAATAAGTTAATTATTTCTATATAAAAGAAGGTATCAATTACAGTTGATACCTTCTTTTAATTCCACTATATATTTTATTAAAAATTATCCTAATATACTAATTCTCCATTGAATACGCGATATTCCTCACCAATTTTTGTTAAATCCTTTACAAGTAATCTAGAAGCTTGATAGTCTAACTTCATAACTAATGTATATCCAACAGATTTAGCCTTATGTATTACTTCACCTAGGAAATTAACAATGTTAAAGAATACCTCCTGAGGAGTACAATCTAAACATTTTAATAAAGAGTCATCTTCTTGTAATCTAATACTATATATAGTCTCTCGATCGTCTTCCAAAGTAAAGCTTAATAACACAGAAGATGTCTCTACATCATAATCCAAATGATATGTATTAAGACGACCACGCACTATGGTTTTGTCATCATCTAAAATATTTGTGATTTCAAGCTCTATTGGCTTATTCTTATCAACTGAAAGTACATATTTTCTCATAGCTAAATTCTCCCAAACCTATATATTAACTAATTTATTCCCAGAAATGAAAACTCCCAATATATTCATTCCATAATATTACTGTATAGATTATAACCAATTATGAGATAGAAAAGCCATAAATAGAATATCAAATTTATTCGATTTAGTTTAAATATTAATTACAATATATATTTTGTACTTTCTAATACATTAACTCCCCATACTATTTATGCATCACTATGCTCATAAAATTTAATATAACAGATCAAAATCCCTACAAGTATTGGATATGCCAATAAAAATTCATTACTCATAAAGCATGCAATTTGCCCAAAGAATGCTACTAATAGGTAGACTAATGTAGGGTTATTAATATACTTCTTAATCTTATATGTTCTATATAAAATATATAAAATTGGAGTAATAAATAAGATTTCTCCTATTAACCCAAACCATGCCAATATAGCTGCGAATTCATTAAGTACTGGATATTCAAATGCTAGGAAGCCCTTTTGTAACACATCTTCTGTCCAACGTTTAACTTCGCCACTATCTTTAGCAAAATCAGGGAATTTATCAACCATATAGCTTGAGTGCAAACCTCTACCAACGCCAAATGCTAAATGATCTAGTCCAACGTTAAACATCGCAACTGTATTGCCAAATCTAGCTGAATTAGAT
>CATWLR010000053.1:0-6423 GCA_958351665.1 Veillonella infantium
CCATATTTATTCAAAAAGGAAAAAATTTGTTTTTTTACCAAGCTTTTATCAACAATATTAGGATCTATTCGAAAGCGCAATACACGAATTTTAACCCCTACATCTTCATAAGTACGAACTTCATATTTATTATCTTCCAATGCTTCGCTCACAAGCTTAGCCTTTTTAGGAATACGATAGCTGAAATTGTCCCAATGCTTAACATGGCTATAATTATCTAGCCCAGACAAAGGCTCAATAGACGGAATGATATAATTACTCATTACCACTTCAGCTATTTTATCTTGGTATGGCTCCTTCACATCACCGCCTCCAAGATATGTAATTCCATAGCTAGTGTTCGTATTCTTAGGCGTAAACTCTGTATACATCATATGTGTCTTCGCTTTAAGAATTTGCCAAGATGCATTCTCTAAGCCCGGATATGTATATACGCCTTCATTATGCATATGTTTGCTAAATTCTTTGGCATGTGGTGGTCCCACCATTAAAATGCTTGTATAACCACGAACTACAAATAAAGGGCCATCACTTGATTTAGAATCAACCGTATCTCCACGCAAGCTAATATTTGGAACAGATAAACGGATATTATGCTTTCCTTCATGAAGTAAGATAACAGTAGATTCTGAGAATTCCCCTAGCTTAACAGCTTGAGCCAATCCAGTTTTCTCCTTAAAAACCTTTTCTATCGCAATCTTGGGGGTCTCCACATTTTTCTGTACTTTAGCGCTAAATATCTCCGCCTCTTGTATTGCCTTTTCATTAATATGGGAATAATTTTCGTAAGCATTGGCAGGAATGCTCGCATCCACACCTGGCACTGGTGGTTGCCACTTTGGCACTTCAATCTGCACAGCACTTACATTCATGGTAAAAGCAGCTACTAATGCCATCATGACTATACTTTTACGTAACATAAAACCCTCTTAACATTTACACACTAAATACACACAACTGTATTCCATTTTCGTATTACTTTCTTTCTTGACTTTGAATACGGATCACCTTATCTCTCAATGTTTCAACATTTGCAAAGTCAGAATATTCTACCGTATTGCGTAGCTGAATATGAGAATATGGTATAGCTCCATCAGTATAAACTAGACTCATAATATATACATTCTTGTCATCGTATAAGAATCGATGCATTATAGATTTTTTCCCTGGTTGATAATTATCTACTAAAAGACTAGGAACGCCATTATTCCAAACAGATGCTGCCTGAATAGGCGTATCACCTATTATCTGGCGCTCTGGTTTTATTTCTACAAGTTCGTTAAAAAAGGAATACATATATTTATCTTTTACTTTTATAGGTTTCTTGGCCACAACAAATCGTATATCCGCTCCACGATAGTCCCTAATTTCAGTAGAGTCCTTTAGCGATTTCTGTGCTATAAGTTTAAGCCCTTTAGGGATACGATACATGAGATTATCCCAGTTGATGCTTTCACTATACTGATCCATATCATCTAAAGAGCGAATTGATGGAATCACATAATTACTCATAACACGCTCGAGCTTGTCAGTAACAGGCTGATTTTTGTAGCTAAGCCCTATCATATATTCTTGATTTGGCTGATTATCTAAACCAACTACGGCAACCATAGCAGGCGTATTTTCGCCGAAAGACTCTGTTTCAATAGCCCATTTACCATGTGTGATACCTGGATATATAAACTCCCCTTTTCGATCCGATTTTAGTTTGCCTAATGCATCATCATAATTCTGTTTCGTGCCGATTGCAAAAAACACGGAATGTTCTCTTACAATAGATAAACGTTCACCATCACTGTGTTTTGGATAGTATTTACTTGCTAATAGTAGTCCAGGAACAGAGGCTCTGATGTTAGTACGATCATCATGCAACAACACAACTGCAGACTCATTAGCGATTAAGTCTATCACCTTTTTAGAACCACTTACTATCTCATTAGCTTCATCTCGTGTTAGTCCCCAGTCGGTTATAAACATTTCCCTATTCTTTTCAGATTTAGAATCTAACTTTATAACATCGCTAGCTCCTATATTACTCAAGCTACCGGCCCGATAATTCTCATACGCATTGGCAGGAATACTCGTATCAGCACCTGGCATAGGTGGCTGTCCGGCCGGGACTTCGATCTGCACAGCACTTACATTCATGGTGAAAGTAGCTGCTAATGCCATCGCGACTATACTTTTACGTAACATAAAAAACCTCTCTAAATTTACAACATAAATAAGCACAACCTTATTAGCATAAGTATACTATGCAAACAAGGTCGTGCCTATTATTAATAATTTTATAATTTAGTATGTAGGATTTACTTCTAATTGATATTTCTAAGATTGATATTTATAAGGTTTATCTCCATTTGACGATATATATCTTTATCCCTATAATATAAGTAGATAGTCAGACGAGTCGCAACGTCAGGCTCATCTCTAGTTACACAAAAGCATGAAGAAATGGCCTTTCAGTTATCTAGTCACACTAGGCAACGGAGGGCTATTTGCTTTTTGTAAGGCAAATAAGGGCTACTAAGGCTCCAAAAGCAATGACAACAGCCAGTACTTGTAAGAGGAGCATGATTAATTCATAATCACTCATAGACTTATCCCTCCCTTCAAAAACGAAGAGAGGCCCAACCTCGTCTAACTATCCTAAGTCTATTATAGAACGAACTAATATACGATACAATAAGCATTGTATTATACAAATATATGAATAAACTAATAAAAGCTGAGCTAATTCTATAACTAAATAGCTCAGCTTTTTTGTGTCTGTTATTCCAATATAATCATCTATAAATCAAAATTTTACTTACTTTATCGCCTTTTTGTTCAAATTGTATACCATGCATAATATCAGTCCGATAGCGATATTTCCCGTAAAACCATCGATTATTAGAATCCACTAAATCAGGTCTACCATATACATTAAGAACTTTTCGCATGGAATCGCCTACGGCAATACCTCTATGTGTAACGGCATCACGATTCTCAATCATCATATATGTAACGATTGGCCCTACACCATCCATTTTTAAATTTCCAAATGTAACACCACCATAAGTAATTCCTCTACTCGTCTCTTTAGTTGGTTGACCTAGACTAGCTTTCACGCTATCAAATGTATTGCCTAAAGAAACCCCGAGAATCATCATATCCTCTGCTGGTAAGCTAGTACCTACAACTTGCCCTCCCGCATAATGAGTGTATTGCTCAGCTTTTGGCCAAGCATTAGACTGCTTTGCTGCATTTGTTTCAAGACGGTCCCAAGTTTTGCTCAGCCAACTTGCATCTGCCATATAACTATAACCACTTACCACTTGCATGCCTATAACAAGCCCCATAATTATAAGTTTCCTTTTCATAGCCTCTCTCCTAAACGTTCTTATAAACAACTCAAACTAGTAATTTTATATAATACTGTCTAAAAGCTGATGACATATCATGCTAATAATTGCTAATAGCACTGGTCCTATAATAATACAAGCTAGCATTATAATCGTGCCGTATATGAGCAAACATAACTTTATAAAAAACTCTATGCTATAAAAGATAAGCACCCCTACGTGGGATTGCTCTTTCAAAGAAACGAACCAATCTTTTACTCCATAATATACCTTAGGCGTATCAAATGCAGGGTATAGCTTTTTACACCACAAAATAAGCCACGGCAAAATCCAAATATTTCCAAAGGTAAATATTAATACGGGAAGATAATGCCCTAATGGATATGCTTCTAATACATATCGATCATAGAGTAATTCATAGAAAACCCAAATAGAGACTCCCCAAATAAACAAAAGTATAAGTTTTAACAAGAGCCCAAAAACAAGTTTAATCATCAATCTGAGTCTATCCACTATTTTAACTATTCCAGTATTATTCATAAGCTATCACGGCTCATCATCGTAAGCTATATCATATGCTTTTTGATAGAGCAAATTCGGCAATTTATATTTTTCATCACCAAAATCAGCAGGTAGAATCATAGCTTTTAGATTTTCTGCATAGATTCGTTGTTGGCGATTCTGCCCATTATTGTAATAGGTACCACCATCATTAACGGTTCCAGTGATTCCTGAGTTTCCTTGTTTTGCACGCCAAATAGAGATATATGGCGTCTTATCACCTTGTTTTAAACTTTTATCATGAGCATTAATCAAATGGCGCAAAGAATGATCCATTTGGTAATCGTATTGTACTGAAAGTCCTTGAATCATATTAGCAGCAGGCATAGAAACATAGATGACCGCTTCGATACGACGATGACCATTCGGTGCCGTTACAGGCTTAACAGATGAAAGGTCCAAATATTTTCCATCCCCTCGTCCAGAGTCAGCACTCGAATCGATGTGCTCAAATCGCTCTGCGTTTAATAAGTCAGCCTGTGATACGGCTTGACCTTTCATGGGCAATACGAGGCAGGCTAATAACCATAGTGAAAGTAAATATATGCGTTTCATCGTCCACCTCACTGCACCACAATATCGTCAAAATGCTGCTGATACACGGACATAAACATAGCATCCGCTATATCATACATAATAGTGTTATTACGATTAAGTGGGAACTTACGCGTATCATTCACATAATGCATTGGCTTCGTCGCCCCATCAAAGGTATACTTCGCCACATCTACCTCTGTCATAGCTAAACCAGACTTACTTTCACTAGCCTCAATCAAAGCCACCATAGACGGACTCGGATTCATTATACGAGACGAATGGATAAGGGTCGCTAACGAATAGTTAGTATCATAATCCACTGTGAGCTGTCTCTCATCGATAGTAGATTGATAAGACGTATCCATCACAACATAGTAGGTCCCGCGCAAAGAATACTGTGGCGGTACATAGCGAAGGGCCGCAATGGAATACGTGTTCAAATAGATATACAAGCCACCACTCTCCATAGAACCATTCATCGATTGAGTATGAACCAACTTAAACTGTGGTGACGTCTTCAACTCTTGATAGGTGATTGCCTCTGTAGGCATGGTGAAAGCCAGCAACACAAGGGCTAGCATTAAAATACGTTGAACCATAAAAACCTCTCTCAAACTAAACAGTCAAATACAGCTTATTTACTCAATAGCTTAATCCATTCCATATACCATGGAATAAAGATGGAACTATTTTCAAGACTCTCCTTATATGTCCCTTCTTCTCGCCATTGTGGATCTTTACGTAATCTTGCAGCATCATCAAAGCCTACGTATTCGATCATATCTCTTAGCTGTTTATGTGTATAAGACGTTTTACTTTCATCATAATTAATACGATAGCTGTAAACGTAAACAGAATCTCTCACAACATGACGGAGATAGGATTCACGATTAGGCTTATAGGAATCAACTAAAGAACCTGCAATCCCATTATTCCATACTACTGCGTATTGTGTAGGTGTTTCTAAATCATTATATTTATGTAAAAAATATAGTATTGGGATCTTAATAATCGTTACATCTTTCTTTTTGTCCTTAATTGAGCTACGTATTACCCGTATTTTAGTTCCTGTATCTTCATATAGTCTCACATCATACACCCCATCTTCAACGGCTTCACTGATCAACTTAGCCGTTTTGGGAATACGATAGCTATAATTTCCCCAATGCTCAATTTGACTATAATTATCCAAGCTAGATAAAGACTCTATTGATGGAATAATATAATTACTCATCACCACCTCAGGTGCTTTATCTTGATATGGATCTTCTGTATTAACCCATCCCCCATAGGTAATTCCATACGTTGTCTTTGTATCATCCGGAGTGAATTCCGTATACATTATGCGAGAATTGTTTGACATGAACTTCCAAGATGCATTCCTCAACCCTGGATAATTATATTTTCCTTCACCTTCAGCATATTTACTAAGCTCTTTACCATGAGGTGGCCCTACTACTAAAAACGAACTGAGACTCCGAACAGCAAATAATGGCCCTTTTCCATTCTCAGTTTCTATCACATCACCACGGAAGCTAATATTTGGTACAGATAATCTGATATTTTTATCCCCTTCATGAATCAATACAACTGTAGACTGCGAATAATCTGCAAGCTCCAACGCCTTAGCAAAACCAGGATGTTCGGAATTTAGCTTTTCAAAGGAAGATGGAGGATTTGTAGGCTTTGATTTTATAAATTGACTAAATGACTCTGCCTTTTGCTCTGCTACTGCATTAATATGACGATAATTCTCATACGCATTAGCAGGAATACTCACATCAGCCCCTGGCATAGGTGGCTGTCCGGCTGGGACTTCAATCTGCACAGCGCTTACACTTATGGTGAAAGCAGTTGCTACTGCCATCATAATTACACTTTTACGTAACATAAAACCCTCTCTTTTTCTTCTCTCACATTACAACAAAATAAGCACAACCTTATTAGCATAAGTATACTATGCAAACAAGGTCGTGCCTAT
>CATWLR010000054.1:0-6398 GCA_958351665.1 Veillonella infantium
CCATTTGACGATATATATCTTTATCCCTATAATATAAGTAGATAGTCAGACGAGTAGTGACGTCAGGCTCATCTCTAAATCAGTAAAAATTAGGAAATGGCCTTTCTGTTTACTTAGCTACCATGCGGTAACGGAGGGCTATTTGCTTTTTGTAAGGCAAATAAGGGCTATTAGGGCTCCAAAAGCAATGACAATAGCCAAGACTTGTAAGAGGAGCATGATTATTTCATAATCACTCATAGACTTATCCCTCCCTTCCAAAACGAAGAGAGACCCAACCTCGTCTAACTATCCTAAGTCTATTATAGAACGAACTAATATACGATACAACAAGGAACGAATAATAGAGATATACAGATAAATGCATAGAAAAATCCCGTCATTGACGGGATTTTTTTAGTTCCTAATATATATACATTCTCCAATGTATCAAGAAATTCCTCTTTGTATTTTCTCCAGTTTTTATGGATAATTAAACTATACTTGATATATGCACCGCAAGTAGTAAGGGTGATTTAGTATGTGTCTCTAACTAGTTTGTAGTTTAGGAGGTGGCATATGGACTCTTTAACTATTATATGGGTTATTGTTTGTGCCTATTTATTACTGAATTTATTGGTCGGCGTGTATTGTCATATTCGTGTAAAAGATAGTACTGACTATCTACTTGCAGGTCGTCGTATTGGGGTTCTTATGACGGCAGGCACGTTAGCAGCTACGGAGATCGGTGGCGGGAGTACCGTTGGTGTAGCCGCGAAAGCGTATGGTTCTTGGGGTTTATCTGCAGGTTGGTACGTAGTCTCTGCAGGGATTGGGGTTATTCTCGTTGCTTTCATCGCACCGCTTTTACGTCGTGCTATGGCAACAACAGTGCCAGAGATCATCGGTCGTCGCTTCGGTGGCTCTAGCCATTTAATTACGTCTATTCTGTCCATGCTAGCAACAATTACATTAGCCGGCGTACAGATTACAGCAACAGCAACTATTATTAGCGTTCTCACCGGGCTTTCAACAGAAATCGCCATCCTCATCTGCGGTGCGGTTCTCGTAATTTACACCATGTCCGGCGGCATGTGGAGCGTAACGATGACGGACGTTATCCATTTCTTCGTTCTCGTTGGGGGCTTCTCCCTCGCTGTGCCGTTCGTATTGCACAATGTGGGCGGTTGGGAATCGGTAGTGACAAAATTACCACCTGAACAGCTCGGCTTCACTAAGGTAGGTTGGAAAACCATCATCGGCCTTATTATCATGTACTTCATGACCTTCTCCACCGGCCAAGAGTCCGTACAACGGTACTTCGCCGCGAAGGACGAAAAAACAGCCGTTCTTGGTTCCATCATTTGTGGTATTATCATGGCTCTATTTGCCTTCGTTCCTGCCGTATTGGGCCTCGTAGCATTGGCTGAGTTCCCGAATATCGAAGCGAATAATGCGGTGGCAACGGTAGCACTTAACCTCATGCCTCCAGTAATGGCTGGCTTCGTTATGGCCGCTGTCGTATCGGCTACGCTTTCATCAGGCGCAGGCGATCTATTAGGCGCCGCTACTGTATTTACCAAGGATATTGTAGAACATCATTTTGGTAAAAGCCTCACCGATGCTCAGCTCACTAGATATAGCCGTCTATGCGTGCTATTCCTCGGCATTATAGCCATCGTTATCTCTCTTGTAAGCAAAGCCATCATTCCGATGCTCGTATTTGCTTTTACCATGAGATCCGCTGGCCCATTCGCCGCATTCCTACTTGGACTCACATGGAAAAATGCAACAGCAGGCGCTGGCATTTGGTCCATCGTCCTCGGCTCTATCGCAGGCGTGTACTGGGAATTCGTGGGCAACCCATATGGCATTATGTCCATCATCTTTGGTTCCATCGTCAGCCTCATCGTCTTTGTGGCTGTGGTGTTCATTGAAAAATCTATGGGTAAACCACCGGCTCCACCGGCAATTCCTGATGATATAAAAGAATAATGTAAAAGAATACACTAAAGTACACATAAAAGAGAAAACTCCTATCGGTTAAACCAATAGGAGTTTTCTTATTTTACAACGGCATCATCCAATTGTGTGCCATACACATGTTCATCATAATTTGACGATATATAATAACCTTACTATAATATAAGAAGATAGTCAGACGAGTAGCTACGTCAGGCGCATCTCGAAAATAATGAAATCTTGAGAAATGGCCTTTTCGTTTTATACTAATCTCCAGATTAGTGGAAATGAAGGGCTATTTGTCTTTTGTGAGACAAATAAGCGCTATTAATGCCCCAAAGGCAATAACCACAGTTATTACCTGTAATAAGAGCATGATTAATTCATAATCACTCATAGGCTTATCCCTCCCTTCAAAAAATGAAGAGAGGCCCAACCTCATCTGACTATCCTAAGTCTATTATAGAACGAACTAATATACGATACAATAAGGAACGAATAATAGAGATATAGAGATGAATCACAATTAATAATTTTGATGCTTTGAAACTTCTTCTATTCCTTTAATCAGTTTTTGAGTATCTTCCATACGTTGATTTGCTTGATTATTTTCATTATTTACATACCATATTAAATCATTTTGCATTTTATTAATTGCCTCTGATACATCTTGATTAGTAGGATTTTTACTTATAACAACTGAATCATTTGGCAAACTCATCCCACCCCTATAAGCTTTTGCTTCAATATTAAATACAGAATCACTTATTATATTACTTTGTGATGCAGGCATCCAGTGTAAAGGATTAATTGTAGGTGCACGAAAAGCCACTGGTTTCATTGGGCTATACCAACTACCATTCTTAACTGGGGTTATATTCATAGTAATAAGATGATGATCTTCATCATTACCTAAGTATGCAAACAAATAATATACTGTAGAAAGTGGAAAATACTTAATATCATCATAATATGTTAAGTTTTTTTCTTCGCGATCAAATTCAATACCTTGTTCTGTAATTCTTACATATCTAAAATTAAAAGTTCCATTTTCATTTCTATGAACCGCCACAAGCTCAGAATAATATCGTGGTCTAGATTTTATTTCTTGGATATATTTGTCATAGCCTTTTTCTGCAACATTCTTATAATATACATTTTTATGAGCAAGTCCATTTTCACCTTTACCAGATATATCATAATATTTAATATCATTTGGCGGTGATATATAAATACCTGCTAGGTTATACCTGGCACTTTCATAATGAGTAAAAATATAAGGAGATATGAGTTTTATATATAGTATATAGAAAGCAAATATAAATATAGCACAAAAAATAACTCCTATTCCTATTAACTTAAACCGCTTCAATAATACTGCCTCCTATTAAACTTTACACTCTAAAAATAATATTACACAAAATAGATTTCTATCTATTTTCCAATCAAATTATCAAACTACGCTCCTTTGATACGTTCATACATTCACTTTACTAATAGATCCCCCTCAAAGCAAAATGCATCAATGTACTTTTTAGTTTCATACAACACCTCTCAAACAATAATAGGCACGTTCTCTCATTAGTATAAGTATACTATATCCTCGAGAACGTGCCTATTTATGCTTATTGTAATTTTTGTAACGCTGCTTTAATTTCGTTTACTTCAGCCCGTAGTTCTTCATTGTCTGCGCGCAGTGATGCATTATCGGCTTGTAGGTCTTTGATTTGTTTCGCCATTTCAAAGCGGCTTGTTTTGAGTGTCGGATCTTGTTCGCCCACTTTGAAAGAAGCACCGATGTTAAACATGCTTTCACCACCAACGGTAACGCCAGCGTGAACCATGGAATTTTCGTTCGGCTGATAGGATGCACCGATAGCGCCAGCAGTGGAGTGTTTATAGTGGCCCAAGCTAGTGGCAAAGGACCATTTATCGTTTGGATTGTAGTCGAGATAATGGAGGCCCGCCAAGCCAGCAGAGGCAGCACCAACCTTAGACACCTGACGATCCGTATAGGCCTTGGCGTTATTAAGCACCTTGTCACCAATGTTAACCGTGTTATTTTCGAGCGTAGAAATGCGATTCGTATTATTGTCCACCTGCGTTTTCACCTCGTGCAACTGACTACCGTTAATAGCGTCAGTAGACGTCTTGGAAACCTCGCCCTTGGACACATTCACGATTTTATTATTCCCATTATCTAGGCCTTTGTTAGTGAGAGACACCGTTTTCTCATTATCATGGTCCCCATCGGTAGTCGTGATGGTCACTCCGTTATACCCATAATTCGTATTGTATTCAGTGCTGTTCTCATTATCATAGTGCACAATCTTCGTGCCATCTGTACTGAGCTCAGACTTATCACCACTTTGTACATTCCTCATGGTAAAAGTTTTAGGCTCCATCTGAGCCATGTATTTATTTTCTTTTCGATCGAGGATGGCCAAACCATAATCCTCTAACCAAACGAGCTCATGAGTGCCGTTATACATATCAAAGTAACCCGCACCAATGCGCGAATGACGATCATCAGGATGGCCAGCATTCTCTTCTACCGTATCACTAATAGATATACCATCAGATTCGATGCGAATACCATGGTTAATATCACCACCAGAACCTATAAACGTCCCTTGGTATGTAGGATAATTCGTCATCGAAATTTCATAATTCGTAGAACCATCCGCATTCGCACTCCTATTAACCAACAAATTCTCACTATTCGTGGAAACAGTAGAATCTGCATAAACAGTTAAACCATTTACACACAATACAGACATAATCCCAGCTAACACTAACAACTTCTTATTCATAATTACTCCCCTGAATTCATAGTAAAACATTAGCCATACAATCCCTTATAGTATGGTCTAACTAACTATAAATATGCAAACACCAATAATAACCTAAAATTTCACAATATACTACAATTATAAGCTTAGCTTATTTTTATTTCAATGATTAACTTTGATAGACTTTCATTATTTATTCATTTTAAACAAAAAGACGCTCCTCTAAAAGAGCGTCTTTTTATTACCTTACATATACTTACATATATAGATAAATCATATGTGTATGGAAAAATTCTTTATATTCACCAATAGTGGAGAATATCCCTTTATTCTCCTTTATAACAGACTCAAAATTAGGCTTCGTCACGACTACGACAGGTTGACTACTAGCTGGTGTAAGTTTTGTTTCAGTTATTGATGACTGAGTTCCGTTCCAGAGGCTGTTACATTTACTTTCATAGTAAGCCCAACAAGCTTGTGTATAGGCTTGTGTAACATAGGCTTTATCATAGTACTCTTGCGCTGAATCTAGATGACCAAGGGCTTCATCGATTTGAGCCATCGTATAGAAAGCAAAAGTGGACCAACTATAATCACTTGGTACAGGCTCACGCCAATGTCTTGCCCTCTCAAAGCTGGTGTGTAAATCCTGCTTGATTCGTTCTGCCACCTCTCTATCTCCCATGTACATAGCGAGCACAGCCATATACTTAGCACATAAGCATTCTGCGTAATAGTCTTGGAAATTTCGTTTACCATACATAGACCATAATCGGAGCAATTCATTCCATAGATTTCGGTCTAATTGATCTAGG
The DNA here is from genome assembly GCA_958351665.1 of Veillonella infantium. Lineage (GTDB taxonomy): Bacteria > Bacillota > Negativicutes > Veillonellales > Veillonellaceae > Veillonella > Veillonella infantium_A. The sequence continues at coordinate 5,549 of CATWLR010000054.1, forward strand.
TAGAAACGATGAATTGATTTCAAAAGAACTAAGAAATATACAATATCATTACTATTGAGTTTAGTTTCTATTTCTAGCAAGTTGTGTATTTGCCCATATGCCTTAAAAGGCATTTTAAAATACGGATGATCGATAGACTGAATATGCTGATCAAAGCTTTCACAATCACCTATTTCAATATCATGATGCAATAATAAGTATTGCAAGCATTCAAGATTAAAGACATTGTCCTGACAGCTTACATCACAAATATAGTTATTGAAATACGGCTCATGAACCAACGGCGTTTGTTTCTGCGCGGCAATGAGTTCTTCCAATAGATTCCGATAGTCATTATTTTCTGTGAAAGCATGTCCTAACATGCGATACCATTTAGATAGGCGAGATACCCGCTGCACATACTCAGCCTGCCAAGAGGTAGGAGATTCGATATCTACCTCACCGATAGCTGCGTCCAAAGCATTGACGATAGAAACTAGTACTTCATAATTCTGGTATCGTCGAACAGCCTCATAACAACCATCTAGAAGGCAATATATACGTTCTAATACCGTTAACTGAGCACCTTTATGAGACAGTGATTCTACATGAGACAATAAATCTACACCGATATTCTCAGCATTAGTTATATCATCAGGACAATCATCATCCTCTTTAACGCCTATGTGTATAAGCATTTTCTTTGCATTGCTCGTATAAGGCACCAAGAAATCAAAATACGCTCTAGCTTTATCAAAACCAGGATACAAATCGATGCGTAGCTTTTCCTGAGATAACTCTCTAACAAGATCATCCGCCAAAGGACTCAGTATACGATGCCTTACGTAACCAAGTACACCTTCATTTCCTT
>CATWLR010000055.1:0-6306 GCA_958351665.1 Veillonella infantium
TGTGTATAAGAGACAGACATGATGGTGACTTCCTCGTTGTGACTGGGCCTGCTGGTTGTGGTAAAAGTACCCTTTGCATGGCTATGGTAGGGGCTGTGCCTAAATTCTACGGCGGCCGCCTTGAAGGCATGGTGTTCGTAGATGGTAAAGCGACTACGCAAATGGAAATTCCTGAACTTGCTAATCACATCGGTGTCGTTCTTGCCGATTACGATACACAACTCGTAACGATGACTGTTCGCGAAGAAGTTGCCTTTGCTATGGAAAATCGCGGTTATGACCGTGAAACGATTAGAACTCGTTCTGAAGAGGTGTTTGCACAAGTTGGTCTTATCGGCTTAGAAGATCGCAAAATTACAAGCTTGTCCGGTGGTCAACGTCAACGCTTGGCGATTGCTTCCGTATTGGCTACGAACCCAACGGTTCTTGTTCTTGATGAACCAACGAGCTCCCTCGACCCGGATGGGACTGCCGAATTATATCGCCTCGTAGGTGATTTAAATGAGAAACACGGTATTACCGTTGTTGTTATCGACCATGACTTACACGCTGTATTGCCGTATGCAAACCGCATGGCACTTATGGTGGATGGCTCTATTGCGTGCGATGACGATGTGCCAACTACGCTTCGCTACATGTACGAACACAATATTCACGTAGATGCGTTGCCATCCGTGTTCACTACGTACATGGAACTTGAACAAGCGGGCTTCCATAGCGATGAACCTTGGCTCAGCATCGAGTCTGCTATCAAGGGCTTGCACCAAATTGAAATGGCTCACGCTATCCAAAAAGAGGTGCATGGTGAAAGCAACTCTCCAGCCAATCAATCTAATACAGTAGAAAATAAGCAACCAATTCAACGCGTTGATGATGTACAAGGAAAGGACGGTGGCGCTCATGCTTAAGGTTGAAAATATCTGCTTTGGCTATGTGCCATCTGTAGACATCTTCCGGGATGTGACTTTCACCATCGAAGGGGGCGAATACATCGCCATCGGTGGTCGCAACGGTTGTGGTAAAACCACTATCACTCGTTTGCTCGTTGGTCTTGAAAAATCGAGCGAAGGCAGCATGTACTATAACGGCACTGACATTACGTCTATGCCGCCATCCAAACGGGGTCAATTTATTGGTTATGTATTCCAACAGCCAGATCGCCAAATGTTCAGACCAACAGTAGCTACAGAGGTTGCTTTCGGTCCTGAATCACTAGGTCGCAGTAAATCCGAAGTAAAACAAATCGTTGATGCAGTGTTGGAACGTACAGGTATCGCTCACTTACGTGAAGCCTATCCTCCAACATTGCGCCGCGGTGAAAAGCAACGTGTTGCTATCGCTTCTGCGTTAGCAATGCAATCTAAAATCCTCATTCTCGATGAACCAACAAGTGGTCAAGATGGTAAGGAAACTAAAGAGTTGTTAGCTTTATTGCGCCAACTCAATCAAGAAGGCATTACGATCCTTCTCATTACACATGATATGGAAATCATGGCTAGTGAATGTAGCCGTGCACTCATCATGGGTAACCAAACAGTTGCCTTTGATGGCAGTCCAGAAGAATTATTCAAAAAATCTACGGACGAATTGCAAGACCTAGGCCTTACAAAACCGCCAAGTGTGGAACTTTCACTAGCGGTACCATCCCTAGGTTATTGCAAATCCATGGATGAATTGAAATCTAAGTTAGTGGCTCAGTTGAGCGGAAAATAGGAGGGACATATGGAACGTTTAGTACCGTTAACAAAAATTTTGATGACCCTCGCTGTATCCGTGTGGGCCATCCTATTGCGCGACTGGCCATCTCTATTGGCCTTAGTTGTTGTAGAGCTGGGGGTATTGTTTGTAGCTGGTTTGCTATTCAAACAACGCAAAGCCGTTGTGGCATTGACTAGCTTTGCTGTATTCCTTGGTATTGTTCAATTTCTCGGTAGCGGTGATGTAACATCTGCCATCGTATCCGGCTTGCGTATGCTGGCGATGACACTTGTATTCATCTGCTTGTTGGCTACTACAAAATTGCAAGACCTTACAGCATCACTCGTAACACAATGCAAAATTCCTTATGAATATGCATTTATGTTCACTGCAGCACTTCGCTTCGTGCCTGATTTCATTGCTGAAAGCCATGCTGTACAAGAGGCACAAGCATGCCGTGGTTTATCCTTAGAAGGTAACTTCATTAAACGCATGAAATCTTACGCATCCGTTATCCAACCATTGCTTTTAAAATCCTTGGGTCGATCCGAAACAATGGCATTGTCCTTAGAACTACGTGGCTTTGGTGGACCTACACATAGCTTTGCAGCATCTGTAGGATTGAAAACTATGGACTACGCTGTGATTGGCGCATTGATTGTTATTACAGTACTTTTATTTCTAGTAGTTTAATCTTCTCATATATTTACAATTAAAACTTAAATACATAAACTGAGTGGTAAAAATTGATGTTTTTACCACTCAGTTTTGTTGTATTGGGGATATAGAAGTAAAATATGCAATTTTTACTTCTTAAAAATGCAGAAATGTGAAATGGTATGTGCTACGAACAGTTCATCCTTTTTCTTGCGTATGTGGGCTCTTTTTATATATTATGTTAAATAGAAATAATGTTTTTTAGGATATCCACAATTTTGAGGAATACTTATGAGTGAATTAGTAATACGACCAATTACACAGGATGATGTACCTCCTTGTTTAGATATTTATAATTACGAAGTTGCAAACGGCGTAGCCACCCTTGATCTTGAGCCGCGTACTCTGCCAGAGTGGCAGGAGTGGTTTGATGCACATCAAACGTCTGAGCACTGCATTTTTGTAGGGATTATGGACGATGTTGTGGTAGGCTATGCATCGCTTTCACCATATAGAACGAAGGATGCTTTCAAAAGTACCGTCGAATTATCTATCTACATTCATCAAGGGTATCGCGGTAAAGGCATAGCGTCTAAATTGATGGCCCATATATTAGAGCATGCGAAAGAAACGGAAACATTACATACGGTGGTGTCTGTCATTACGGCGGGAAATGCGGCAAGTACAGCACTGCATGAACGGTTTGGCTTTACCTATTGCGGTCTAACACCGCAAGTTGGTTTCAAACATGGTAAATATCAGGATACCGAAACATACGCATTATTGGTATAATAAAACGTAGATAATAATACGATATATAAATTAGGTATATGAATTAGGTACATAAATTAGATATATTAATAATGTACAGATGATAGATAAGGGTTCGCTACGGGTTAGGGCGAATAGGGTGATTGAATGAACATGAAAGATGAACGACAGTTCGTTGGCTATAGCAAGTATCGCAGCCGACTTGTGGACGGTCATGTACATACAGAATTGTGTCCCCATGGTAGTGGCGATCGCACTGCGTTGATGATTGAAAAGGCCATCGAGTTGCGCATTGAAAAGGTGTGCCTCACTGAGCATGCACCATTGCCTGCGGGCTTTGCTGCTGAATATGGTGGCGACAAAAAGGCGTATAACACGGCGGCTTTGAAATTGAACCAAGTAGATTCCTATCTAGAACTAGGCCGTCAACTACAACGTGCTTATGGCACGCATATCGACATCTCCCTCGGATTTGAAGTAGATTACATTCCAGGCTTTGAGGCAGATATTCAAGAGTTCCTTGATCGCTACGGTCCGCTGACGGAGGATAATATCTTGTCAGTTCATTTTATGGAAGGCGTTAATAATGCCTATTACTGCTTAGACTATAGCCCTAAGGAATTTGAAAAGGGCTTTGGTCCGTGGATTCAAAAGCAATATGAGTTATATTACAAATATTACTCTACCGTGCGCCAAGCAGTGCGTGCTGACCTCGGAGAATATACGCCAAAACGCATTGGTCACTTTGATTTGATTAAGAAATACCAACACCACTTTGGCTTTGAGCGTCATTTAGATCGCCGCAATGCGCAGGTCGTAAGCGATATTCTGCATATCATGCGCGTACAAGGGCGCGAACTAGACTACAATATGAGCGGCTTCTTTAAAACGGACTGCCGTGAAATGTACCCAAGTCGCTTTATCCAAGGTATGGCTGCCGTTATTGGCGTGCCATTTGTACTTGGTTCTGATGCACATAGCGTGGCAGATATAGAAAAAATTTGGGGCTAGATTGATGAGAAAGCTTTTGTTTGGGATTATTATTCTGATTACTCTAATAACAGCTTTTATAGCTTATATGTTTTATCATGAACCATCATCAGGTGAGTTATTGGTAACGAGTATCGATAGACATGGCACGGGGCGTGGCTTTGATATTGAATTATATCAAGCTTTAGCAGAGGTTGTGGATGTACCTGTAACAGCCTTTGGTGGTGCTGGAAATATACAGCATTTTATGGATTTATTTACAAATACAAATGTAACTGGAGCTCTTGTAGGGGCGTTGTTACATAACAAAGTTTTAACTATAAAAGATATTAAAAAGGCCCTTTATGAAGCAGGTGTTGTAGTAAGACAATAGATAATTACTATCAAAATAAAACGATAAAAGCATTCTCTAAGTAACGGAGAATGCTTTTTAGTTATGTTTTTAACTCATAATGTACATTCAAAATGAGAAATTGATAATTGACACTTCTATGTTTAGATATACAATATTATTGTAAGTACTAAAAGTTTTGAGAGCCAATGTGGCATGGATGTGCAAAAGATTTATCAGTTATTTTTATATAACACCATGTCACACAAGACAATTGGAGGTGTTTATATGGTTATGAATGGTATTTACTTAGTTATAGCCTCCGCGTGTATTCTAATTTTAGCGTACCGCTTTTATGGGGCTTTCATAGCGGCGAAAGTATTAACATTGGATGAATATCGTCCAACGCCAGCTATGGTCCACAATGATGGTCACGATTACGTGCCAACTAACAAATGGGTAACATTTGGTCATCACTTTGCAGCGATTGCTGGTGCAGGTCCTTTGGTAGGTCCTGTTATCGCAGCCCAGTTCGGGTATTTGCCTGGTGCATTATGGATCCTTATCGGTTCCGTATTAGCCGGCGCTGTACATGACATGGTTATCTTATTTGCATCCGTTCGCTATGATGGTAAATCTATCGCGGATATTGCACGCGAAGAAATCAGTAAATTCGCTGGTTTCGGTGCTATGCTTGCTACATTGTTCCTATTGATCATCACCCTTGCTGGTATGGCTGTAGTAGTAGCTAACGCATTGCATAACTCCCCATGGGGGTTCTTCTCCGTATTTGCTACAATTCCAATCGCTATTTTCATTGGTATTTATTTGAAATGGTTGCGTCCTGGTAAAATTCAAGAAGCAACTATTATCGGTGTAGCATTAATCTTTGCAGCTATTATCTACGGTCCAAACGTAGCAGCTAGCGAATATGCTTCTTGGTTTACATACGATTTGCAAACCATCGAAATCATGCTTGCAGTCTATGGTTTCTTTGCAGCAGCATTACCTGTATGGTTATTGCTTGCTCCTCGTGACTATTTGTCTACATACCTTAAAATCGGTACAATCGGCGCATTGGCTCTTGGTATTATCATTGTAATGCCTGAAATTCAAATGCCAGCTGTAACTCCTTATATCTGGGGTGGCGGTCCTGTATTGAAATGTTCTGTATTCACTTACATCTTCATTACTATCGCATGTGGTGCGTTATCTGGTTTCCATACTGTTATCGCAACAGGTACAACACCTAAAATGCTTACTAATGAAAAAGAAATTTTACCTATCGGTTATGGTGCAATGTTAACAGAAGGCTTCATCGCAATGATGGCGTTGATTGCAGCAACTGCATTGCATCCAGATGATTACTTCGCAATTAACTCCACTGTTGAATCCTTTAAAGCGTTAGGTCTTCAAGTTCATGAATTACCAGCATTGTCCGCAATGGTTGGTGAAGATTTGATGCACCGTCCTGGTGGTGCCGTATCCCTTGCAGTAGGTATGGCTCATATCTTCTCCAGATTGCCTAACATGGATCACTTGATGGGTTACTGGTATCACTTCTGTATCATGTTCGAAGCATTGTTCATCATGACTTTGATCGATGCTGGTACTCGCGTAGGTCGTTACTTGCTTCAAGAATTATTAGGTCATTTCCATCCTAAATTCAACGATCAACACTGGACTCCTGGTGTTTATGGTTGTGCAGCTTTGATTTGTATCTTGTGGGGCTACCTAGTTCTACAAGGTAACATCGGTATTATTTGGCCTCTATTCGGTGTATCTAACCAATTATTAGGTACCATGACATTGGCCGTAGGTACTACAGTTATCATGAGACTTGGACGCAAACGCTATGC
>CATWLR010000056.1:0-6295 GCA_958351665.1 Veillonella infantium
CATTTGATGGGGATGGCGAATTATACAAAAAATACTGGCCAGCAGATCTCCATTTAGTAGGTAAGGAAATTGTACGTTTCCATACAATTATTTGGCCTATGATGCTCATGAGCCTTGAGTTGCCATTGCCTAAAAAGGTATTTGGTCACGGCTGGATGATCGTTGACGGTACAAAGATGAGTAAATCTTTGGGGAATGTTATTGACCCAATTCCATTGATCGATACCTATGGTGCAGATTCCTTGCGTTATTACTTATTAAGTGAAATTACGCTTGGCAATGATGGTAACTTTACATTGCCTAATTTCGTTACAAAGATTAATGCTGACTTATCTAATGATTTAGGTAACTTATTGAACCGCACTATTGCTATGATTGAAAAATATCATGGTGGTGTGATTACAAAATGCGATGATATGGATGATTTGGATCGTGATGTTTCCACATTGGCTGTTCAAACAGCAAAAGATTTTGAAGCAGCTATGGAAAATATGGAGCTTAATAAAGCTATCAAGTCCGTATGGGCATTTATTGGTCGCATGAATAAATACATTGATGAAACAATGCCTTGGGTATTGGCTAAATCTGAAGATGATCATGATAAAGCGCGTTTGCAATCTGCTATGTATCACTTAGCGGAAGCATTGCGTATCATTGCAATCTTAGTAAGCCCTGTTATCCCTGTAGGTGCTCCAAAGATTTGGGAACAATTAGGCCTTGCAGGCTTTATTGATGCTACATTAGAAGATGCTAAAACTTGGGGCGCATTGCCAACAGGTACAAAGGTTGTAAAAGGCGATCCTATTTATCCTCGTTTTGAAATTCCTGAAATGGTAGAGGTTGTTGTGGAAGAGACAGTTGAAGAAGCTGTAGATACATCTAATATTCCACCATTGAAAGAAAATATTACGTACGATGACTTCGAAAAACTCGATCTTCGAGTAGCAAAAGTTGTAAGCTGTGAAAAGGTTCCTAAGTCCAAGAAATTATTGAAGTTTGTATTGGATATCGGCATTGAAGAGCGCACAGTATTAAGTGGTATTTCTCAATATTACGAACCAGAAAGTATGGTTGGTAAAAAGGTAATTTACTTGTCTAACTTGGCTCCTAAGAAGATGATGGGAATCGAGTCTTATGGCATGATTTTGTCTGCATCTGATTGGGAAGAACATTTAGAAGTAACAAATATCGAATCATTACCAGCAGGAAGTGTGGTTAAATAATGAAACTCTTTGATACACATGCTCATGTGAATGACGGTCGTTTTGATAATGACCGCGATGAGATGTTACAAGCCTGCTTTGATGCTGGTGTAGAATACATTATGATTCCAGGGGTAGATAGAGATACTGTTGAATCAGGACTAGCTTTAGCAAAACAGTATGATCGTTTATATGCTGCTGTAGGCACACATCCTCATGAGTCAAAAGATTTTACAGAAGAAGACTACGAGTTCTATAAGGAGCAAGCCCTTAACAACGATAAGGTCCGCGCTATCGGTGAAATCGGATTAGATTATTATTATGATTTTTCTGACCGTGAAACACAGAAACGCGTATTCATTCGTCAATTAGAACTCGCTCGTGAAGTAGATTTACCGATCATCATTCATGATCGCGATGCACATGGCGATATTATGAATATCTTACGCAATGAAGGTAAGGATAACTGTGGGATTTTTCACTGCTATTCTGGCAGTTGGGAAATGGCAAAAGAAGCTATTAAATTAGGATTCTACATTTCCTTTGCTGGCCCTGTTGTATTTCCTAAGTCTACTAATCTTAAGGAAGTAGCTCGCCAAGTACCTTTAGATAGAATACTTATTGAAACCGATTCACCATATTTGACGCCACCTCCATTTAGAGGTCGCCGCAACGATCCTAGTAAGACTCAATTTGTAGCAGAAGAGATTGCAAGTCTTAAAGGCATTGATGTTGATGAGTTTTCAGAGATTGCCTATAATAATGGTAAACATGTATTTGGTATTAAATAACTTGAATGCTCGTAATCATGTATGCTAGTAAATAATATTGGTCAAATTCTAAGAGCTTCAGTATTAGATATTACAAAATACACCAAGTATAACTAGAATAATAAATTATAAAACGCGATTCTCCCATATCGGTGAGAATCGCGTTTTTCTATGGTATACTTAAGTATATTCATACTGAACTATAGTAAGTCGAGGTTAGTAGCATGAAACGTATTGCATTTATAGATTTAGGATCCAACTCCGTTCGTTTTGTCATTTATGAGATTTCTAAGACCGGTAGTTATCGACTCATATATCAAGAGAAAGAAAGTGTCCGCTTAAGTGAAAATATGTGGGGCACTCATGAGTTAACGAAAGAGGCAATGGAGCGTTCTTTACGCGCATTAAAAGGCTTTGTTCATATGGCGGATGCTATGGGGGTAGATACCATAAAAGCTGTTGCTACGGCTGCAGTACGTCTAGCTAAAAATGGAGATGCTTTTATAAAAGCTGTAAAAGAACGAACTGGTCTTAATTTAGAATGTATTGCTGGTGAAGAAGAGGCTCGCCTTGGGTTCCTTGGGGTTATTAATACGATTGGGCTCAAAGATTTTATTATCTTTGACTTAGGTGGTGCTAGTACAGAGGTAACGCTAGTAAAAAATCGACATATCGTGAAAGCTGTTAGCTTACCTATAGGGGCTCTAACCTTAACAGGAACCTATCAAAAAGGTGATGAGTATACTCCTAAAGAACTTGAAAAGATGACGAAGGCCGTAAAGAAAAGTATTAAGGAACATACGTGGCTTCAAAATATAAAACTACCTCTATTAGGTATAGGTGGTACAGCTCGTAATATTGCTAAAATAGACCAACGTAAGCTATCATATCCTATTACGAAACTACATAATTATGAGCTACCATATCATAGATTTCACGAAATCTTGGAAGATGTAAAAGGTAAATCCTTAGAGGCTCGTAAAAAAATTAGTGGTTTATCATCGGACCGTGCAGATATTATTATTGCAGGGCTTACTATAGTGGATGAACTATTTAACTATGTAAATACTAAGACACTCGTTGTGGGCGGTTGCGGTTTACGGGAAGGTTTGTTTTATGATTATTATGGAGAGAATTATTTAGGTGGAAATTCAATTATCGACGATATTTTAGTCCACTCTGCGGAAAATGTGCTGCTAAGTATGACAAAGCATGAGCTAGTGCATGCTAAGTATATTACGAAATTAGCTAGCACTTTGTATGATGCATTAGAGCCACTTCATAAGGCGGATAAGAATTTTAGACGATGCTTAATCGCAGCGGGATTATTGCATGATATAGGCAAACGAGTTAACTATTATAGTCATGCCCGCCATGGTTGTTACATGTTAGTTAATAGTAATTTATATGGTATTTCCCATGTGGAACAAGCTTTTAGTGCATTTTTAGTGATGAACTCTCATGGATTGACGCCAAAGGAATATAAAAATTTCTTATATGGTAAATTATTAGATCAAGAGCAACGTTTATTAGGGCAAAAGCTTTCCATTATTTTAGCTATAGCAGAGGCTCTTGATGAAAGTCATGAACAATTTATTAAGCGGTTAGAGGTAAATATTAAATATACGAGTGTAGTTATAAAGGTATTTTACCTAGAGGGACGCGATGTAAGTGTCACAAAAACTGCTGTAGAAAAGCTTTCAAAATCTTTCAAAAAGGAATTTGAGAAAACATTAGAAATAGAGTGGCATGAATCTCGTAAGGAGGCATAATGGCATTACCAAAAGCATTACGATATGCAGTGTTACATGTGGGCTCCAGTAGCATGAGCATTACCATATTAGAATATAAAGGCATAGACGATGTACGTGTTATCGATTATGCAGCGCGAGAAGTAACCTTTGGGGAAGAATTATTTCAAACCTCCCGGTTGAGTTTTAAAACAATTGAAGAAATCTGTCATATTTTAAAAGGATATAAACAATTAATGGCCGATTATGGCGTGACTCGTTCCAAACTATATGGTACGACAGTAATACGTGAGGCTACTAATCGTCGTAGTATTTTAGACCAAATTTATATTCAAACAGGGATGCGTGTTGAGGTCATCGATATGCCGAAAGAGGTATATTACAAATACGCCTTGCTATATTACAAGATGACACATCAATACCATCTCACTGATCCTACAAAGGCTACATTATTCTTAGATATTACATCTGGTGGGGTCGGTTTAACAGTTTGGCGTGGTGAAAGCTTACTGTTCCAACGCAATATGCATAGTGGTTCCTTACGTGTTATGGAGTCATTTAATCGAAATCAACGATCTTCTATATCATTTCCAAGGGCTATTACGGAATATTTACATCGTATGATTGGACCACTCCGTGAAGAACTACAAACCTTTAATATTGATAGTATTGTCTTATCTGGTGACGAAGCGCAATATATGACTCATTTAATGGGACAAGAAAATAATAAAGCAGATATTATTACTGTTGAGCCAGAACGATTTAAAGGTCTTATTAAGTCTTTTGATGGTGTAACTGCAACAAAGTTGATGAACCGTTATAAATTACCTGAATATAAGGCTAATATTTTAATGCCTACCATGATTTTGTTTAATGAAATTATTACGGCTATAGGGCCGAAATCATTAATTTTTAGTAGCTTTTCATTCTCTCAAGGCATTAGTTGGTTCTATGGGGTAGAGTCAGAGAATAATCCATTTATGTATCAGTTGCGGGAGCAAAATGCACAGTTAGCCCGTGCTGTGGCCGCCAGATATCATACAGACCGTATTCATGATGCGGAGGTAGAAAAGTTTAGCGCATTATTCTGTGATGCTTTACGCCATAAAGGCTTACCGGAACGATGGGGATATTTGTGTAGTATAGCGGCCATTCTTTGCTCGGTTGGCAAGTTTGTAAATTTACGAAATCATGGGGAGCATGCGTATCATATCGTAATGGGAACCGATATATTTGGGCTTTCAGAAGAAGAAAAACAAGTAGTAGCTAATGTTGTATATTATCACTACAAGGGAACACCAAATGATGACGATGCGTATTTCAATGCATTAACAGAATTACAAAAAATTCAGGTTACAAAGCTAGTAGCAATTATTCGTGTTGCTTGTGCACTCGACGCGGGGAGCAATCAAAAAATCTCTGATGTAACATTGGAAGAAAGAGATAATGTACTATATGTATTCTGTCGTACTAATGAGGATATCTCCTTAGAATGGTGGACCTTTAATCGAGATTCTGAATACTTTACAGAGGTATTTGGTATGGAAATCGTACTAGTAAGGGGAGGGGATCGTCATGTTCAATAATGCAAAGTATTATTTTAATCGTGAATTATCTTGGTTAAAGTTTAATCAGCGCGTCCTATTAGAGTCTATTGATACAAATACTCCTTTATTAGAACGACTCCGATTTATTGCCATTGCCAGCTCTAATTTAGATGAGTTCTTTATGATTCGCGTAGCTGGTTTACGTCATCAAGTTGTGAATGGCATTGTTAAGTACGATGCTGCTCATATGGATGCCAAGGCACAGTTAAAGGCTATTGATGAATCTGTACAACGTCTAGTATCGATGCAAAGTACGTATTTGAACAACGTACTGACTGAGCTTGAATCATATGGTTTCTATTTTATTAAACCTGATCAGTTAGATGTAAAATCAAAAGCTTGGTTACGCCATTACTTTGAAGAACATATCTATCCTGTAGTAACGCCATTAGCCGTTGACTCTGGTCATCCATTCCCATTTTTAACAAATCATACCATCAATGCTATTGTGCGTATCTTTCAAATACAACCAGATGGTACTAAGGATTATAAGATTGCTATCTTGCCAATTCCATCTGTACTCGATCGTATTATTGAAATCCCAAGTCGAGGGAATAAGGAACATCGATTCGTTTATCTAGAGGACGTCATTACATATTACGCAAATCAGTTTTTCCAAGGTTATGGCATCGAAGATTATATGGTGTTTCGAATTACTCGTGATGCGGATTTAGAAATCGATGAAGAAGAAGCCACAGATTTGCTATCGGAAGTAGAGGCATCTTTGCGTCGTCGCCGTCGTGGTGATGCGGTACGATTAGAGGTGTGCGGTGAGGTAAAGGATAATTTATTAGACTTTGTGCTTACTAGTGTTGAATTAGAATCAAAGGATGTATACCGTATAGATGGTCATCTTGATTGTCGTATGTACTTTAATTTCTGTAACTATCCAGGCCTTGACCAGCTTCGTTATGTACCATTTGAACCTAAACTACCTAGTGAATTAGTTAATCATGAAGGTGAAA
>CATWLR010000057.1:0-6265 GCA_958351665.1 Veillonella infantium
CTCGACCAATAAATCGGCTATGGCCGGTGAAATCTCTTGAATTGTGTTATACACCTCCTCGCCGTGCAGCCCGTCAATTTGTTTCAATGTGTTCATACCGATGTTAAAACGTGTTTCTTTCATAATTATTACCTCCATCTAGACGTATGATATATGCTCGAGTATACTTGAGGTCAAGGTGGTGAAAGTATGAAAATCGGTGAATTTTCAAAATTGGTGGGACTGTCTATTTCTACATTGCGATATTATGAGGATCAAGGGTTCCTTCACATCGAGCGACAGAACGGCATTCGCAATTACCATGCGGAGGATGTGGGCTTTGTGCAGTTTATTAAACGCTTGAAAGATATGGGAATGCCGCTTGCGAATATCAAGAAATATGCGGATTTGCGGTATGCCGGAGCTCATACGGTCCATGAAAGAATGGCACTGTTGCAAGAACACTATCGATTTATTGATGACGAAATCAAACGATTGGAAGGCTATAAGAACAATCTTGAAGATAAGTTAGAGTTATATGAAACTTTCATAAAGAAAAATGAGATTGATTAGGTTTATTTTTTATATATTAAATCATGCACATATGTTTGACATACGTGTAAATACGTATTATAATATAGATATAAATTAGCTGTATTTATTTTAATTAAATGAATGGTGGTGATTAAATTTGACTACACCTAAAGAGCTGATGAAGGATTTAAAAAAAGACGGTTGGTATATCGATAGAATTAAAGGTTCACATCATATACTAAAGCATCCAACAAAAGCTGGTCGTGTAACGATTCCACTACATAAGGAAGACCTAAAACCTAAAACGTTACAAACAATCTTGAAACAGGCGGGGCTTAAATAGCCCCTTCAAGATAGTTAGGTGGAGTTAGATTAGTCATCATATGCTTAGTTATAGAGGAGGAATATTAAATGAGAAAGGAAATGTACCCAGCTATCTTTAGTACAGATGGTAATAATGGATATACGGTAAGTTTTCCAGACTTATTAGGCTGTGTAACTGAAGGTGATACTTTATGTGAAGCGGTAGAGATGGCTGAAGATGCACTAGGTATTTACTTGTATTCATTAAGTGAAGATGGCGAGGAATTTCCAGAAGCAAGTAATCCAATCGATATTAAATGTAACAAAGGTGAGTTTATAGATTTAGTAAAATGGGATGAAGAAGAATATTTAAAAAGGACCGATAATAAAGCTATAAAAAAGACTCTCACAATTCCAAGTTGGTTAAATCATAAAGCAGAAGAGAAACAACTTAATTTTTCACAAATTTTACAACGAGCCTTGAAACAAGAATTAGAATTAATATAGTATAAATATTTACAGATAGTGCGTTTTATATTAATTAAATTTAAAATTATAAAAGATTTAATGGGGAGATAAATGTATAATACTCTCGTTATGTAGTGAAAAAAGGAGATCTAAATGGCAAATTTACCTAACTGCCCTAAGTGTGGCGACGAGTACACATACGAAGACGGTCATATGTTTATCTGCCCTATGTGTGGCAATGAATGGACAGAGGCTGACGCGCAAGCTGCAGCTGAAGCAGGTATCATTCGCGATGCTAACGGCAACGAGTTAGCTGATGGCGATACAGTTGTTGTTGTAAAAGACCTCAAAGTAAAAGGCGCTGGCGTATTGAAACAAGGTACGCGCGTAAAAAATATTCGCCTCATCACTGGTGCCAGCGATGGCCACGATATCGATTGCAAAATCGATGGTTTCGGTGCGATGGCATTGAAATCTGAAATGGTTAAGAAAATCTAATAACCTACAGTGTAACCACAAACTTATAAATCCTCTACTCTTATAGGTAGGGGATTTTTTTCGTGGTATAATCAACGTATACTGCGTGTAGTGTGAGAGTATTTAGGCGAGAGGCTTACCCCATCTTTGAAGAGGCTGCAAAAGAGGCTGTTTTGGATACTAAACATGTTGATACTGATGAAGCCCTCGTTGTAACGATTCCTGTTAGTATTGTTATGCTATCTGATAATAATCTAAAGAAAAAATAAAGGAGCACCTATGGAATCTACAAAAGATTTAGAGCAATATACCTACGACTTACTGGCGGAGCGTGGCGTTACATTAGAGGATATTGCAGAGCTCGTTTTATACGTTCAAAAACCGTATATGCCGAATTTAAAGATTGAAGAGTGTCGTGAACATGTGGCATCCGTGCTTTCAAAACGAGAGGTACACAATGCGATTATTACGGGCATTGAGCTCGACAAGTTGACGGAGCAAAATAAATTGTCTCAGCCGTTACAACGCATCGTGGCGAATGATGAAAGCCTCTATGGCATCGATGAAATCTTGGCCTTTTCTATTGTTAATCTGTATGGTTCTATTGGCTTTACGAACTATGGCTATTTAGACAAGGTAAAACCGGGTATTATTAAGAAGCTAGATAGTGAAGAGGGCGGTCACTGTAATACATTTCTCGACGATCTTGTAGGTGCCGTGGCGGCCGCTGCAGCGGGGAAACTTGCACATAACGAACCTCATCGGGTGCGCCATGCGTTAGCAGAGGAAAAAGAATAAATGACTGCTATTGATGTTATCTAGAATTAATAGTATAACTAGTAGTGTAGTGAATAATTAATGTATTCTTTGTAGACTATATACAGGAGGAACTATGCAAAAGGTTCTGGTTGTTATCGATATGCAAAACGATTTTGTAGATGGTGCCCTTGGTTCAACGCAAGCACAGATGATTGTAGATAATGTGCGCAAAAAAATTGAAAGCTTTGACGGGCCTATTATTTTCACCCGCGATACGCATGGTATAGATTATCTTGAACGCCAAGAGGGGAAAATGTTACCGGTGCCGCACTGTGTAAAAAACACAGAGGGCTGGCATATTGTGCCTGGATTAATCGAGGCCGCAGAAGGTCGCCCTATTATGAGCCCTGTATCCTTCGTAGATAAGCCGAACTTTGGGTCCTTTGAACTACTATCTCGTTTAGAAGGCATGAACTCGGTAAATCCAATTGAGTCTATTACACTTGTTGGCTTATGTACAGATATTTGCGTTGTTTCTAATGCGATTATACTGAAAGCAGGTTTGCCAGAAATCCCTGTTTATGTAGACTCTAGCTGCTGTGCTGGCGTTACGGAAGAATCCCATCAAGCAGCATTAACAACAATGAAAATGTGCCAATGTATCGTTGAATAATTATCTTGTTATCACTATAGTAGATTGAATTACATCGGTGTATAGTGACTAACATATACTATTGATGCATAGTAAACATATAGCATTGAGTATTAGAATTTTATATTGGTAAACGAACCCAAAGGCTATAGGTTATCCTATAGCCTTTTTCTATGGGTACTTACATTGATGATTTTCTATATAGAGTGTACAATAAATAAAGAATGATAATCTATATCAATAATAAATGGCAGATGCAGGTGCATCGAAACGCTTTCACAAGAACGATAACACTCAATAATAACTATCGTTCTATGCCCTAAATTTAAGGAGGACTACTATGAAACCTTTCGAACTCGCACCATTACCATACGCTTATGATTATCTTGAGCCTGTTATCGACGCAGAAACAATGAAATTACATCATGACAAGCATCATCAAGCGTATGTTAATAATTTGAATGCTGTTATCGCGAAATACCCTGATCTTGCTTATGGTTGTGTAGACTGTATCCTCGGTGATATCGCTAATGTGCCAGAGGACATCCGCCAAGCTGTTATCAACAATGGTGGCGGGCACAAGAACCACACTATGTTCTGGGAAATCATGACAAAACCAGATACTTCCAAATTAGAAGGTCCTTTGAAAGAGGCTATCGACGCTGAACTTGGTGGCTATGATGCCTTTGTTGAAAGCTTCTCCGCTGCGGCAGCTACACGTTTTGGCTCCGGTTGGGCTTGGCTAGTAGTTAATAAGGACGGCAAACTAGAAGTACCATCCTCTGCGAACCAAGATAACCCTCTTTTGGAAGGTAAAACTGCTATTCTTTGCTTAGACGTTTGGGAACATGCATACTACTTGCATTACCAAAACCGTCGTCCAGATTATATCAAGGAATTCTTCCGCGTAATTAATTGGGAGAGAGTGTCTGAAAACTACGAAAAAGCATTGAAGCCGCATCATCAATAAGATAGCTTTTGACATTGGGTATATCTCTAAAACTAGTTGATCTCAGAAACATATAAATCTCTCAAATTTACTAACTCTCTTAAAACTACGCCCCCTTTAGAGCCTTAAACTATTTACATTAGGCACATAATTTAATAGATAACGGATAGTTCATATATTCTCCTCCATACTTGACTGGAGATGTATTATCTATCCGTTATTTTTATATAAAAATGTTGATATTTTTAGAAAGAACTTTCAAAAGTATAGCCATGGATACAGATTTTATAATCGATATCGTTTATCATAGGATCATAGGTTATGTTAGATAAACCTTTCACAGTATATATTGCCTTGTATACACAGTGGTACGTATAGAGGGCTACTCACATAAGTAATAAACAATATTTTTGACACGAGGGGATCAAAATGGAAAAGAAATTAGATTTATCCAAATCTGTATATGATTTGGTAACAGAATATCCTGAAGTAATAGATATTATGAAGGGTTTAGGGTTCAGCGAAATCACTAATAAGGTGATGTTGAACTCTGTTGGTAAAATCATGACCATCCCGAAAGGGGCTAAAATGAAGGGCGTATCCATGATCGATATCGTGAGCGCATTCATGAAAGCTGGTTTTACCTTGGAAGGTGAAATGCCAAATCTACACGGTGATGAAGCAGCAGCTGCTAAGGATACTCCTGTAGAGACTGCTGCTACGCAAGTAGAGGAGCCTAAAGCTAGCCAAAATACAGAAACTAATGAAGACGATACTGTTACAGATAGCGAACGTGTAGAACAATTGAAAGGTTTCTTGAAACGGTTAGGTACTGGTGAAGAGCTTGGTGCTGTTCGTGAAGACTTTGCGAGCCAATTCAAACATGTTGAGGCTAGTGAAATCATGAAAGCTGAACAAGGCCTTATGCGTGAAGGTACACCTCTAGAAGAGGTACAACAATTATGTGACCTTCACTCTGCGTTGTTCCATGGTTCCACCATTCATGAACAAATGGATGCAGAACATGCTAAAGTAGAAGCGGTTCTAGAAGCTCAAGAAAAGAGCAAGAGCGTTGTGGGGTTGGTAGAAACTGCAGGTCATCCGTTAAACCGATTAACAGAAGAAAATAAAGCGCTCGATGAGTTGATTGAGGCTATTCGTCCAAAAGTAGCAGACAAAACTGCCACTTATGATGATGTGAATACAGTGCGTCAACTATCTGTTCACTATGCCAAAAAAGGCGATTTATTATATCCAAAATTGAAAGTGGATTATGCAATCGGTGGTCCATCCATGGTTATGTGGACTGTTGATGGCGATATTCGCGACCAATTAGGTGATTTAGCAAAATCTAGCCAAAGTGTAGATGATTGGTATAGACGTTTTGATGAGCTTCTTACACGTGCTCAAGAAATGATCTATAAAGAACAAAATATCTTGTTCCCAATCTGTGCAGAAAACTTCAGCAAAGAAGATTGGTATCAAATTTACAAAGATACAGCGCAGTATGAAGACATCTTTGGTGTAACACGCATTGCTTGGCCAGAAGCTGATGCCGCATTAGCTGCGCAAACTACAAAACCAAGTGGTGATAATAATGCTATCGGTTTAATTGGTGGTACTTTAACTGTAGACCAACTAGATGCTATGCTTAATACAATGCCAATGGAGGTAACCTTCGTTGACCATGAAGATATTAACCGTTACTTCAACGATGGTGAAAAGGTATTTAAACGTCCTACTACAGCTATCGGTCGTGATGTGTACTCCTGCCATCCGCCAAAGGTAGAACCAATTGTACGTGGTATTATTGATTCTTTCCGTAAAGGTGACCGCGATAATGTGGCCGTATGGCTTGAAAAACAAGGCCGTCCATTCTATGTAAACTACATGGCTGTACGCGACCAAAACAATAACTATATTGGTACATTAGAACTCGTACAAGACATGCAATTTGCAAAGGAACATTTCGGTAGAATTAAATAAGAACTAGTGTAATACTAGTAGTGTGATATAGTGAAGCTATAATACAAAGAGGCTGCTCTAACATTGAATGATGCTAGAGCAGCCTCTTTTATTTGTACGAAATGAATTCTCTAATATGATTAATGTATTTCCTGAATTAATGTATTTTTGATAAGAGG
>CATWLR010000058.1:0-6254 GCA_958351665.1 Veillonella infantium
ATTTGGTAAATTAGGATAGAATCTACGATAGATGTCGAGTGTATCATAAATAGCCTTGAACTCTGGATTACCTAAATTATGGCGCGCCAATTCATTAGTAAAGATGGTGACATCATAATTTACATTATGGCCTACAATAATAGCATTCTTGGAGAATTCCTTAAAGGCTTGCAACACTATAGCTGGCTCATCACCGTGTTCTTGTAAATACGCATCAGAGAAGCCGTGTACCTCTTCAGATTGTCCTACAGGAACACCTGGATTGATAAAGCGTTCAAAGGTCTCTAAGACCTGCCCATTTTCATCGATACGAATAGCTGCAATTTGAATGATACGATCCTGGGACGTATCGGTGCCCGTACTTTCTACGTCGTACACTACGACCTCATGATTTTCTAAGCCACTGACGAGCTTAGCATACGGCTCGGCTTCAAAGATGGGCATATCCATAAAGTCCGTCAATTTTAAGCCTACTTGGCGCGTCTCAGGGCTTTCAATAGCTGCAATACGAGCGTCACCGATACCAGCAACATAGCGTTTTATAATGCGCTTAGCACTGACGGAGTCATTCGGGTTCATAAGCAGTTTAAAGTAGGCCATAACGTCTTTGATTTCTTGACGTCTAAAGAATTTAAACTCGTCAATGATCATAAAGTGACGGCGTTCATCTTCAGCCTTTTCATTGTTGAGGCGTTCAAAGGAGTCGCTCAGCCGTTGCGCCTTTTTATTATCCCGCACTAAAACGCCAATATTGGCATCCTTTGGCAAGGCGCAGATAGCTTCATAGATATATCTGCCCTCAAGATAGCTATTTTTACAGCCTTTTATGAGAACAGGTTTGCCCTTTCTTTCACTATTGGCGCGAGGCAATTCAGTATAGATAGATCCTACCAGATCAGGGAACATATTCTGTAATGTTTTGAAAGCCATCGTAAAGAGCGTCCAGTTCGAGCGGTAGTTTTCATAGAAAATGATTTTTAAAGGCTTAAAGTCCGCATCAAACTGCTTGAGTAAACGGAATGGATCAGACCCACGCCATTCGTATATGGTTTGGAAATAGTCCCCACATAATAGGACGTGATTACCTTCCCACAGCATTTCTAGAACCTTGTACTCTAGTACACCCGTGTCTTGCATTTCATCTACAGAGATATAGCTATAACGACTGCGCCAGCGCTCCCGAACTACAGGATCCTGAAATAGGCGATGAACACCACAGATAAGGTCCGTAAAATCTAGACCATGTACAGAGGCTAAGCTTTCATCATAGGCAGCAATCCATTCGTGACCATGGTTCAAGAAATCATGGAGTTCACTATAAAGAACATTACCAAAACTAGAAAACTGTTGCTCAATTGCGGCACGTTGTTCCTTCTGCAAACGGTCAATCGTTCGTTTATAATCGCCTACGAGATCATCAGAATAGAACCCATATAAGGAGCGATATTCTTTTACCATGCCGATGATGTTGGCAAAGGACATTTCTCGCAACTTACCTGGACGATACGGTTCAGACAATTCCTTGCAATCCTCTTCATCAAAGATTGTTACATCCGTATACAAGGTTTCATTGCGCTTCCCCTCTTGTTGGAGTACGAAAAAGCAAAAGCTGTGGAATGTACTAACCTCCACAGCCTTTGCAGGACTGCCTACGAGCGATTGAATGCGGTCTTTCATCTCGTTTGCCGCCTTGTTCGTAAAGGTCATGCACAAGATATTCTCCGCCTTCGCATAGCCGCCCTCGATGAGGTGAGCCACTCGATAAGCAAGTGTATTCGTTTTTCCCGTCCCAGCGGACGCTAACAAGAGGATATTCTGTTCAACTTCATCAATAACGCGTTGTTGTTCACGATTGATAAGCATGAGGTCCTCCTATTTTAAAAAGCCGTACCATCCGGCTGCAATGAGCATTGGAATAGGGCCTAGAATTGCTGTTAAAGCCCATACGCCCAAACCAATATCCATAGGAATATTGAGGATATGAACGCATACTAAATACGTCAAAATACCAGTTACTGCATTCATTGCCACTCGTTTAATGGTGAAAAATGCTACTTTGAAAGCAATGTAGGCTACAGCAACGGATACAACCGCCGATATAATCGGTGATGCTAATAAAGCTCCCATATTATCCTTTCATTTCTTGGCGGTTTACTACGGCACCGCCTAATGTTAATTCATCAGCATATTCGATATCGCCACCCACAGGAACACCGCGGGCAATACGCGTTACCTTAATGCCACTTGGGCTTAACAAGCGCGCCAAATAGAGAGCTGTCGCTTCCCCTTCTACGTCTGGGTCAGTAGCGAGGATAACCTCTTGTACGACACCATCACGAAGGCGAGCAATCAATTCTTTTACGCGAATATCGTCAGCACCGATGCCCTCCATAGGGGACAAAGCACCTTCTAATACGTGATATAAGCCCTTATAGTCACCACTGCGCTCGATAGCAATGACATCGCGAGATGTTTCAACGACCATAATCGTCGTTTGATCCCGGTTTGGATTGCTACAGAATTCACAAGGGTCTTGAGCTGATAAGTTAAAGCAAATAGAACAGTGACGCGTAGCCCCCTTCGCTTCTACGATGGTTTCCACGAGACGGTCTACCTCTTCCTTCGGCATTTCTACCAAATGATAGGCCAAGCGTCTAGCCGACTTGGAGCCTATACCCGGCAAGCGGCGCAACTGCTCTACGAGCCGTTCTAAAGCGTTTGTCATTTAGAATAAACCTGTTGGCAAATTAAGACCACCAGTTACTTTGCCCATTTCTTGAGCCAAGAGGTCGTCTACTTTTTTGCTAGCTTCGTTGACAGCAGCCATCACTAAATCTTCTAACATTTCTACGTCTTCAGGATCAACTGCAGTGGGGTTCAATTTTAAAGACTCGATGATTTTTTCACCGTTCATCACAACTGTTACAGCACCGCCACCAACGGAAGCCTCTACTGTACGAGTTTTTAATTCTTCTTGCATTTTCTTCATATCTGCTTGCATTTTTTGAACTTTTTTCATCATGCCTGCCATATTGCCCATACCTTTACCAAACATTGTATTTCCTCCTTTTAGGACCTACGTCCTTACTACTATTCTATGTTTAAAACTATGAAAGTATGCCACATAGATTCATAACTTATATTGTCATCCAAAGGCCTTTCGGCCAAAGGATAATACTCGATGATATAGATTTCTAAACATTTATTCTTCGATGACCTCAACGATAATGTCGTGGTCTTCAGATAGTTTTTCTAATGTTTCTGCCAAGAGAGGATTGTTTCGTTCCTCTTCCGTCATATGCTCTGGGTCCCATGCATATTCACGAGCCACCGTCACGCTATCAATAGGTGCGACCTCAATAGGTGCTTGTGAAAGCATTGCATGTTCATCACTTTGATAAGGGGTTCCCTGTTGCTGTTCGCCCCCATTAGACTTTGGGACAGCTTCCACCTCAATATGGGCACCGCTATCCATAGGGCGTTCTAAGACTTCCCCATCATCACTGATAACAGTGACACTATCTAATGGATGTGGTGGTATATCATCTAGGGATGATACGTAAGCTTCCTCCATATCGTCTACCGGCACATCATCAAAGGAATGAACTGGAATATCATCGCCTTCAACGGAACCTCCTAGTGACTCGATAGGAATCTCCCCATCAGGCACCTGAGTAGATGGACTGCCATCAAAAGATGTAATCGGCACATCTCTACTAGATGGTAAGGTTGCTGCTCCGGACTCACCGGTATCAACACTAGGTGTAGCATTTACAGCAGCACCGCCAGTTTTCTTAGCTAGGAAGGCCAATGCTGCAGCCTTTGCCGCATCTACCGCTCCGGAATCAGGCTTACTAGCCGGCTCTTCAGATGTAGGACCTACAACCTGTGCGGTAGGTTGTTGAGCTTGTGACGCGCTACTAGCTTGAGCTCTATTAGCTCCTGCTGAGCTATTTCCCACTGAAGCATTATTAGTGCCTTGTGGTGCTGATGGATTTGTTAAATCCATTTGCGTTGGTTGACCTCCAGAGGTCTTCTGCACATCAACCATTGGTTCTGGTGGACGTTGCGGCGCTTTTACTTGGTGCTGCGTCGTACTGCCAGAGGCTTTTTTATAGTCTTTGTAAACTTGTGTAAGGGCATCAACGATTTCTACATGTACTGGATAGCCTAGCGTATAGGTGAAAGCATCTGCCGCTTCTGCCAAGTTTACTTCGTTGGTCATTACTTTGAGGTGCAATGTATTTTTGAAAGCCATAACCGCCTTGCTTTGGTCTACGTATACAAGTTGACCTTGTCCAATTACAGTAGAGGTCATATTTCGATTGCTGTCCTTCAAGTATTTAATGACATTGGACTGTACATTGCGATACTCTTGAGCAGACAAGATTTGATCACTAATGATAGCCTGTGTGCTAATACCTTTTTTACCACGACCTTTGGCTTGATTTCTAGCAGGTCGTTGTGGGGCGCCTCCAGTGCTTGGTGGTGGTGCCATCCCAACACCGCCCATCGGCGGAGGAGCCATACCCACTCCATTCATAGGTGGTGGTGTACTACCTGGCGTTCCCATAGATGGAGGTGTCATGCCTACACTCGCAGGCGGTGGTGTCATCCCCACTCCACTTGGAGGCGGCACAGTACCAACAGTACTATTTTGGGTACCACTCATGGAAGCATGCTGTACAGCAGCATTATCTACAGGAACAAAGCTATTGGCATAACCACTTGGTGGTCCAAAGGAATTAGCACCATAAACAGGTGTAGTTGCCACAGCTGGGCCTCGTTGTTCTAATTGAGCCATGCGGTTCAATAAATCGTTTCGTTCAGATCGTTCTGAAGACTCTAATGCATACACACGGTCTTCTAAGCTTTCATCAACAGAACCTAATTTAGCACATAAAACGAGTAAGCCCATTTCGATGATAGTTCGTGGATTATCCACCTGTTTTGCATCATTCATGATCGATTGTGCACTGCGCACATACTGATTAAGCTCATTAAAATCGATGCTTTCAGCTTGAGCTAGGAATTCATCCTTAAAGGCATCGTATACCTTGAGCTCGTCCGCATCAGGTGCTACCTTGCCTACAAGCAAGGCCCGCACATGCTGAATGAGGGCTTCCATAATCTGTGTCGCATCACGACCTTCTGCTAAGGCATCGTGAATATAGGACAACAATTTGGGACCATCCCCGTTGCGTAGCGCATCTAGGAAATGAATAATCCATTCTTTGCTAACAAGACCGATCAGTTCTTCTACTACTTGCGGCGTAATAGTACCTGTCGCCATACCGGCACATTGGTCTAAGATACTCAACGCATCGCGCAAACCGCCGTCTGCATGGACAGCGATGAGCTGCGCTGCTGCAGGATCTAAGCCAAAGCCTTCCTTTTCCGCTACATAGGATAAACGCTGTGCAATATCGTCTGACGTAATTCTTCTGAAGGTATAGCGCTGACAACGAGACACGATAGTAACAGGCAATTTTTCAATTTCTGTAGTAGCAAAGATAAACATAACGTGAGCCGGTGGCTCTTCGATAGTTTTTAAAAGCGCGTTCCACGCCTCAGTTGTGAGCATGTGGGCTTCGTCGATGATGAACACCTTTTTACGGCCTTCAACAGGCATGAATTTGACGCTTTCACGAAGGGCACGCACCTCATCGATACCACGATTAGAGGCAGCATCGATTTCAAGAACGTCCATGGACTGGCCGCTCAAAATTGATTTACAAGCACTACACTCATTACAAGGATGATCCGTTGGCCCATGCTCGCAGTTGATAGCACGCGCAAAAATCTTGGCCATACTCGTCTTACCAGTCCCTCGCGGGCCGGCAAACAAATACGCATGAGCCACCTTATCCTCCCGGATAGCGCGCATCAATGTATCCGATACCTGATGCTGACCAACCACATCGGTAAACGTCTGCGGACGATACTTACGATATAACGCAATATATGCCATTGGAACACCCCCTTTTTCCGAAAATTACAATACTTTATTATACCATATTCATGAAATTCTGACTTCCTTAATAAAGTTCTTTCCCCAATGCGAAAGTAATATATTTACTTATAAATAATGCTGATATTGCCTAGTCAAAATTTCATCATATGATTCACAATAAAACATCGTATAGTCCAGAATCGAATATCATGCATTCTATATTAGGCATAAAAAAAGCGGCCCCACAGGCCGCCTTGCAATATTCGATCACGACAGCCCCCGGGTTCCCCGTGGCACATGA
>CATWLR010000059.1:0-6246 GCA_958351665.1 Veillonella infantium
TTTCACTGCCCTTACCACCATTTCGACCTGGCATCAACTGAATATAATCGACGATAACGAGATCGAGGCCATGTTCCACCTTGAGACGGCGCAATTTAGAGCGCATATCTTGTACGGTAAGGCCCGGCGTATCATCGATAAAGAGCTTAGACTTGCTCATGCGATCCGCAGCAGCGATAACTTTTTCCCAGTCAGCAGGGTCCATGTTTGCACGGCGCAGTTTTTCAGAGCTTACACCTGCCACGGAGGACAGAATACGACCAACGAGCTGTTCCTTGCCCATTTCTAGAGAGAAGAACGCTACCGTCTTGTCGTACAACATCGTTACGTTTTGAGCAATATTCAAGGTGAAAGCCGTTTTCCCCATCGCAGGACGGGCTGCTACGAGGATGAGGTCAGATTTTTGTAGACCATTGAAGACATGGTCCACATCTTTAAAGCCTGTTGGAACACCTGTAATAGCGCCATCATGCTGTTGCAATGCATTTAATTTATCTAAGTTAGATAACACAACCTCCCCAATAGGAGCAAAGGATGATTCAGACTGTGTTTGACCACTTACGTCCAATACCATTTGTTCCGCCTTGTTAAGGATAGCTGTTGGCTCATCTTCGCCAGCGTACGTCATGCCTACGATTTTATTCCCTGCATCGATAAGGCGGCGCAACTGAGCTTTCTCACTAATGATTTTCGCATGTTCCTCTACATTGTAGGACACCGATTCATTAGCCAAAGATGTAATATATGCAAGACCGCCTACCGCATCGAGACGCTTACGACGATCTAGCTCTTCACCAACAGTGATAAAGTCCGCCGTCTTGTTAGCATGCACGATTTCTAAGATAGCATCATAAATAATACGATGCGCATCGCGGTAAAAGTCTTCAGATTTTAGAATACTCGTCACTGTATCGACAACGGCACCCGAGTTGGATCCATTCGTTAATAAAGCTCCCAAAACGGCTTTTTCCGCATCTAAATTATGCGGTGGAATGCGTACATCCATGATAATCCCCTTTATAAAACCACTATGGATAAAAGAATTCACCATACTCAAAGAGCATGGTGAACACTATTATTCAGCTACTACGTTAACCTTGATAGTACTTGTAATTTCAGGATGAACACGAACGAGTACATCATGTACGCCTAATGTTTTCAATGGTTCTTTGATTTCGATTTTCTTTTTATCGATATCTACTTTGTATTGCGCTTTAGCTGCATCGGAAATATCTTTTGCAGTAACGGAACCGAATACACGACCTTCTTCACCCATGCGAACTTTTACAGTTACTTCAACCTTAGTCAATTGAGCTGCCAAGATTTTAGCCTCGTCATTGGCAACCGCTTTATTGTGAGCGATGGATTCTTGCTTTTGTTTCGCATTATTTACGTTAGTTGCTGTACCTTCAAGGCCAAGACCTTTTTTGATTAATACATTACGGCCATATGCATCGCTAACTTCAACGATTTCGCCTTTTTTACCAACCTTTTTAACGTCTTCTAACAATACTACTTTCATTGTTCTTCCTCCTCTTTCTCTGCGGAATGAAGGGCTTCAAGAGCATGGTCTAAAATAGCCTTCTTCGCTTCCTCTATCGTCATACCTTGTAATTGGGCACCAGCCACGGTTCTGTGACCACCACCACCCAAGGATTCCATTACAACCTGTACATTTACCTTGCCTTTGGATCGAGCGCTAACGCCGATACCGCCGTCATTCAAGGAATACAGTACAAAGGCTGCTTCAATATCTTCATTACTGATGAGCATATCCGCACTTTGTGCAGCTAATGCCATCATATCCTTCAGACCTTCAGGTGCTACAGAGATAGCAATCCCTTCAGTTCGATTGGCTTCAAATACCATTTTAGCACGCAATTGAACAGAATCGAAGGTTTCAATAAATAATTGTTTAACCCGTTCAATATCTGCCCCTGCACGGCGCAAGAATGCAGCCGCTTCAAAGGTACGTGCCCCAGTTTGTTGCACAAAGTTCTTCGTATCAAGCACAATACCAGCATAAATACCTGTAGCTTCTGCCTTTGAAAGCTTTACGCTACCACCTGCGTATTGTACAAGCTCTGTTACTAGTTCGGATGTAGATGATGCAGTTGGTTCCAAGTACGTAAGCAATGGATTTTCTACAAAGTCCGCTGCACGGCGGTGATGATCGATAACAATACGTCGTTCAGAAATTTCAAGAGCCTCTTGAGCCGCTACCATTTCTTGACGATGTGTATCACATACAATAGTGAGTGTATTAGCGTCTACCCAAGCTTTTGCCGCTTCAGGAGTGATGATATGTTCTGTCCAGAACTCATCTTCTTTCAGAACAGTTACCATTTTATCAATGGCGCTCGTTTCCTTTGAAAGTACGATGCGTAATTCTTTACCCAAGGTACGTGCAATAGCTACAACACCGATAATACCACCTAACGCATCATAATCTTCACGCTTATGACCCATCACAAGGATTTTATCGGAATCAAGCATAAGCTCATGTAAGGCTTGTGATACAACACGAGCACGAACACGAGTATTCTTCTCAACGCCAGCTGTATTACCGCCAAAGAAGCGGGTGCTTTCACCATCCATAATACACACTTGGTCACCACCGCGACCTAATGCAATATCTAGAGCAGCACGAGCTCGGCTTGACACCTCTTTTACAGAGCCTACGTTCTCGCTAATACCAATAGAAATCGTAGCTGGCACTTGACGGGGAGAAGGCAATTTACGGATTTTCTCAAGAATTTTAAATCCATTTTCCTCCATCGCATGAAGTGCACCACGAGAAATAGCAAAGGTATACATATCATCTTGGAAGTTACGAATGAAGCCTTCTTGTCTATCAATTTCATCCATAATAATGTTATTAATATCGGTCCAAACGCTAGTATACTCGCGATCACTAAGACCTTTTGTCAATTCTTCGAGATTATCGATTTGAATCATGCCCCACACAGGTTGATCTTCTTCAGCTTTAATACGGGCCTTTTCGAGAGCCGTAATGTCCTTAAAGTACAGAGCCATGACTGCATGTTCGGCCAATTCATCTTCGCTATTGATATCTGGTCGCGTATCACGAGGATCGATGAATTTATAGATGATTTGGAAATATCTTTCATCATATTTCTCCGTCATATATCCGGATTTGCCCCAGATTTTATCGATACGGAAGCCAGGCAATAGAGCTGACATTTTTTGAAGTTTATTCCAGTCTACTGTAACCCAGTCTGCAAAGACGCTATTATTCCATACCAAGGTGCCTTGTTTATTAACAAGAACAATGCCCATTGGCAAGTTTTGTAAAGCAAAGTTAGAAGCTTGTGTGACGTTTTTCATC
Source organism: Veillonella infantium (assembly GCA_958351665.1). Lineage (GTDB taxonomy): Bacteria > Bacillota > Negativicutes > Veillonellales > Veillonellaceae > Veillonella > Veillonella infantium_A. The sequence continues at coordinate 3,350 of CATWLR010000059.1, forward strand.
ATCGCCCCAAACTGTTCCCTTGCTAAACGACGCCGGTTATGAAGGGTATTGTAGTTAACCAAATATGCCGCTACTACGATAATTAGTGCTAAAACTGCAATGGCCCAGTTCAAATAGGCCAGCAATAATAACAATAATACGATAACGGTAATAATGGTAATTTCTAAACCTTCCCATTTCCGTTGAAAGGATTTCATAACGGCCTCCTTTCTATTACAAGCTACGTTTTTGGAAACGTGCTCGCATATCTAAAAACATATCAATAATACCATAAAAAACAAGACCATAAGGACTCATTATATATAAGAAGAAAAGAATTAAAAATTGAAAGAATCCATTTACTCCGTAAGTTTTCATAACTGCCATTAAACAGGTAATACCATTAATTAAGCAAATGAAAGAACCTGCAAAAGCAATATTCATTCCGATGTCTTTAAGTAAACTATTATCATATCCAATATAGGATAATCCATAAATAATAATAATCCCTATAGCTAAAACACCAGCACCCCAAATTGGCATACGCCATGTATCCATTGGTGGTAATTCTCTATGAACTGTATTAGTCCGACGACCAATATAAGATACTAATTTAGCCATGATATACGTTATGAGAGAGCACGCACAGAACCACAATGACAACATCATACGTTCTGCCTGAGCAAATGAATAATTGAGTTGCTGAATCATCGTATCAATCTGTTCTTGTGGTATCGATTGTTGTCTTATAGACTCAATCATAGCTTCTTTTAACTCATTATTTACATTTTGTCCTAAGGTAATAAAATCTACAGATGCAAAACTATTAGCAAACACTAATTGTAAGAGGCCCATACTAAGCAATACAGCGGCAGGCACTAATATTAACTTTCTAAAAGACCAGTTTGCTCTAAAAGCTTCACCCAAAAATATACTCGGCAATGAATATACTAAGACTGTAGACATAGCAATTAGTGGACCAAGAAAGAGTGATACTAACATGAAGGCTACTATTGAGGAAGTGCAGCTATATCTACTACCCCAACGGATACCAATGATAGAAATACCTGCTGGAGCTACCATAGTTGCTAGAAAAGCTGAAAACGGCATGACTGCCCCAATTATAGTCAACATAGCCACAATGGTTGATACAAATCCTGTTTCTACCATCGCTCTTGTATTTGTTTGTTTCATAAATCTCCATTCTATATAAGAAGATAGATTAATTGGTATCTTTTAATTATAACAGTTTAAAAAGGTAACTTCAAATACCCTATATAGTAGATAAATGCGATGACACCGCTATTTATAGTAGATTCCATAGGTCCTTTTTAAAATGTTAAAAGTACCACACCATAGGATGCGGTACTTTTGTTTATTATATGTGATTATACGTCTTGAATAATCGGCAAAATCATAGGACGACGGCGGGTTTTATCGTAGAAGAATTTACCCAACGCGTCGCGTACGTTTTGCTTAATAGTAGTCCAGTCTTTGATGCGTTGCATTTCGCAATCTTCAAGAACTTGTTCTACACGGCGTTCTGCAGCAAGCATGAGCTCTTCTGCATCGCGTACGTATACGAAGCCACGAGATACGAGGTCTGGACCAGCTACGATTGTACCAGAAGCTTTATCCATCGCCATTACAACGATAACCATGCCTTCTTGTGCCAATTGTTGACGGTCACGGATAACGATGTTACCTACATCGCCAACGCCAAGGCCATCAACGAAGATAGCACCAGCTTGTACACGGCCACCTTTACGGCCACCATCTTTATCAAATTCAAAGATTTGACCATTGTCGCCGATAAGAACTTTCTTAGGATCTACGCCCATAGCAACGCCAAGTTCACCATGACGGCGCAACATGCGGTACTCACCATGAACTGGAATGAAGTATTCTGGACGAACAAGATTGAGCATCGTTTTAAGCTCTTCTTGGCTCGCATGACCAGATACGTGGATACCACGGTCTTTACCGTAGACTACATGACAACCTAAACGAAGCAAGTTATCGATAGTTCTACCTACAGCACCTTCGTTACCTGGAATTGGTGTAGCAGAGATGATAACTGTATCATTCGGTGCCAACTCTACAGTGCGGTGGTTGCTTGTAGCCATACGGGACAAGCCTGCCATCGGTTCACCTTGAGAACCAGTTGTTAAGATCATAATTTGGTCATCTGTGTAGTTGTGCATTACATCTACGTCGATGATTGTATTTGGTGGAATGTTCAAATAACCGCGTTCTTGAGCGATTTCTGTAACATTTACCATACTGCGACCCATAACGACAACCTTACGATTGAACATTACTGCCGCATCAATAGCTTGTTGGATACGAGATACGTTAGATGCAAATGTAGCTAACACAACGCGGCCTTTTGCTTCTCCAACAGCTTGTTTAATAGCAGGACCTACGGAACTTTCAGAACCTGTAGTACCTGGTTTTTCAACGTTTGTAGAGTCGGACATCAAGGCCAATACTCCTTTATTACCGAGCTCAGCAAATTTGTGCATATCCATCAAACGGCCATCAACTGGTGTTTGGTCGATTTTAAAGTCCCCTGTATGAAGTACAGTACCGATTGGTGTATCGAAGTACACAGCACAGGAATCAGGAATGGAGTGATTTGTTTGGATAAAACCAACCTTCACTTGACCAATTTGAACTTCATCGCCTGCAGCAACAGTACGAAGACATTTTGGAGATACCTTATGTTCTTTAAACTTGCCTTCAATCAAACCACAAACGAGATTTGTTGCATATACTGGGCAGTTAATTTCTTTCATAAGGTATGCCAAGGAACCGATATGGTCCTCGTGACCATGGGTAATTACGACAGCTTTCACGCGATCCTTATTCTCGATGATATAGCTCATATCAGGAATTACGATATCTACGCCAAGCAT
>CATWLR010000060.1:0-6245 GCA_958351665.1 Veillonella infantium
TCTTTATCGCGCGCCATATTATCCATCATGGCATCAGTAACATCTTCTGTTGCTTGAGTCCACAATTGGATAGTTTTACGGTAACGTTCTTCTTCTGTAATAAGACCACGACGATACAAGCGAGATACTTTTTCTACTTCTTGTTCCGCTGTGTCTAACAAGCCAGTTTTTACTTCTGGTACTTTAATATCTGCAATAGCTACAGTCATACCTGCGCGACGTGCAAAGGAGTAACCCAAGGATTTAATACGGTCCAAGAGTTCTGCAGTCTTTTCATTGCCAAACAATTGGAAGCATTGGTCAACCAATTTACCAACTGTTTTCTTATCCATAACCTTACCTAAAGAGTAAGTGCCATCTTCACGTTTTTCATATTGCCACAATTCTGGGAATAGCGCATTGTTGAAGATCAAGCGACCTGCAGTTGTTTCTACACGGCCATGGTCAGGCAAACGAATATAAAGAATATCTTGCAAGCCAATAATATGAGATTCGTATGCAAGCATTACTTCATCATAAGTAGCAAATGTTTTTGCTTTATCACGAGTATCCTCACGTACAACTGTTAAGTAGTATGTACCCAAGATCATATCTTGAGATGGTACTGCTACTGGCTTACCGTCCTTAGTGGACAAGATATTATGGCTAGAAAGCATCAATGTACGAGCTTCCGCTTGTGCTTCTACGGACAATGGTAAGTGACATGCCATTTGGTCACCGTCAAAGTCGGCGTTGAAGGCTGTACATACTAATGGATGCAATTTAATAGCACGGCCTTCCCAAAGGATTGGTTCGAAGGCTTGGATACCAAGTCTATGCAATGTAGGGGCACGGTTCAAGAGAACTGGATGTTCTTTGATTACCTCTTCCAAGGCTTCCCATACACCAGGACCGATTCTTTCTACTTGGCGTTTAGCAGCCTTAATGTTGGATGCTTGACCACGTTCTACCAAACGTTTCATAACGAAAGGTTTGAACAATTCCAATGCCATTTCTTTAGGCAAACCACATTGGTGCATTTTAAGCTCAGGACCTACTACGATAACGGAACGACCAGAGTAGTCAACACGTTTACCAAGCAAGTTTTGACGGAAACGACCTTGTTTACCTTTAAGCATATCGGACAAGGATTTTAATGGACGGTTACCAGGGCCTGTTACAGGACGACCACGGCGACCATTATCGATCAATGCGTCAACAGCTTCTTGAAGCATACGTTTTTCGTTGCGCACAATGATATCAGGAGCACCTAAATCTAACAAACGTTTTAAACGGTTGTTACGGTTGATAACACGACGGTACAAATCATTGAGGTCAGATGTAGCGAAACGACCACCATCTAATTGAACCATAGGGCGCAATTCAGGTGGGATAACAGGAACAACATCCATAATCATCCATTCTGGGCGGTTGCCAGATTGACGGAATGCTTCTACCACTTCTAAACGACGAACCGCACGGATTTTACGTTGACCACTTGCAGTGTTCAATTCTTCGCGCAATTCAGCATTCAATGCTTCAAGATCAAGTTCTGCTAAAAGAGCTTTTACAGCCTCAGCACCCATGTCGATACATGCGAAGAGAACTTCTTCAGCAGCGCCTAATTCATAACGCTCTTCACGAGTTAGTTCTTCGTATTCTTTATCTGCTTCTGGGATTGTTGCATCATCGCGAAGAGCAGCATTATAGCGCTCTTTGCGTTGTGCTTCACGAACGATAGCTAAACGTTCGTTACGTTGAGCTACTGTTTCGATTACGACGGATTTACCACCGATAGTATAACCGTCTTCGTTAAACTGAGCTTCATATTCGCGGTACTCTTGCTCGGACAACAATTGGCGTTTTGCCAATGGAGTACCAGCTGGATCTACTACGATGTAGGAAGCAAAGTATAATACGCGTTCCAAGGAACGTGGGGATACATCAAGGATAAGGCCCATGCGGGATGGGATACCTTTAAAGTACCAAATGTGAGATACAGGAGTAGCCAATTGGATATGGCCCATACGTTCACGACGCACTTTTGCACGTGTAACCTCTACACCACACTTATCGCAGACTACGCCTTTATGGCGAATGCGTTTATATTTGCCGCAGTGACATTCCCAGTCCTTTGTTGGTCCAAAAATGCGTTCGCAGAATAGACCATCACGTTCTGGCTTCAACGTACGGTAGTTAATAGTTTCAGGTTTCTTAACTTCCCCATGAGACCAAGCTAAGATCTGCTCTGGAGAGGCTAAACCGATTCGCATGGAATCGAATTCATTTACGTCTAGCACTACTATCGCTCCCTTCCTTATAGATAGTTTTAGTCTTCATCGTTAGAGGAATCGCCCATTGGGAATGCCAATTGGCTAAGGATATCGTCTTCACCGCCGTTATCAGCTGGTGCTTCTTCCTCTACTTCTGGCTCTACTACAGTTACTTCATCAGTTTCTACTGCACTGCCTTCCATAACTTCTTCAATACCAGTTTCTACCACTTCATCTTCGTCATCAAGTTCTTTCATAACAACTTCTTCTTGATCTTCATTCAAGATTTTTACATCAAGACCAATACTTTGAAGTTCTTTGAGCAATACCTTGAAGGACTCAGGTACACCTGGTTCAGGGATGTTTTCGCCTTTAACGATTTTTTCGTATGCTTTCACACGACCAACAACGTCGTCAGACTTAACAGTTAATAGCTCTTGAAGTGTATAAGCTGCGCCGTATGCTTCGAGAGCCCAAACTTCCATTTCCCCGAAACGTTGACCACCGAACTGAGCTTTACCGCCCAATGGTTGTTGTGTAACAAGGGAGTACGGACCTGTGGAACGAGCATGGATTTTATCGTCAACCAAGTGATGGAGTTTAAGCATGTATACGTAACCAACAGTTACACGGTTATCCATAGGTTCACCAGTACGACCATCGTACAATACTGTTTTACCATCATCGGAACGACCAGCAATGCCTAATGTTTCAAACACATCTTTTTCGTGCGCACCATCAAATACAGGTGTAGCAATATGAATACCTGCTACATCTGGTTTTGGCATGCCATATGTTTCATAATCGTAACCAAGGCCTTCGAGTTCTTGACGAATTTCAACGCGTTTAGCACGAGCAGATTCAATATGGTTCAATGTAGTTTTAACTTTATTAATAGCTTCTAATTCTTCTACAAGAGCTGGATCCATTTCTGGAGCATCTTCTTCAGAGTCGAAGAATTCTACATGAAGTGCATTGTATTTAGCTTCAATAGCTTTAAGTTCTTGATAACGAGCCTCGCCGCCAAGAGCTTCAAGTTTCTTTTGCGCTGCAGATTCTACATGGCCAAGAATTTGAGATTTCAAGTCGATGATTTTTTCATCGATATCGAAATGAGGAACTGTCACATCTTCTTTAGCTTTTGCTTCTAATTCTTCAATTTCAGCATATAAGCCGCGAATAGCGTCAATTTGTTCCCAATAAGATGCATCAGTACGAGCTTCTTTCAATACATTTTGAATGTGAAGGTCTGTAGCTTTGATTTTCATACCTAAGCCTTGAACAGCCCAACCCAAGTGAGTTTCAAGAACCTGACCGATGTTCATACGAGAAGGTACGCCCAATGGGTTCAATACGATTTGTACTGGAGTACCATCTGGAAGGAACGGCATATCTTCTTTTCTCATAACGCGAGAAACGACACCTTTGTTACCATGACGGCCCGCCATTTTATCGCCTTCATGAATCTTACGTTTTTGAGCGATGTATACGCGAACAAGTTTATTTACACCTGGTTGTAATTCGTCGCCGTTTTCACGAGTGAAGACTTTAACGTCTACGACTTTACCAGATTCGCCATGAGGTACGCGCAAGGATGTGTCGCGAACTTCACGTTCTTTGTCGCCAAAGATAGCGCGCAATAAACGTTCTTCTGGAGTAAGTTCAGTTTCACCTTTTGGTGTTGCTTTACCTACGAGGATATCGCCAGGATGTACTTCTGCACCAATGCAGATGATACCATCTTCATCAAGGTTTTTAAGAGTGTCATCACCAGTATTAGGCAATTCACGAGTAATCTCTTCAGCACCTAATTTAGTGTCGCGCGCATCACATTCGTATTCTTCAATATGAATGGATGTATAGATATCTTCTTTGCAAAGTTCTTCACTAAGCAAAATCGCATCTTCGTAGTTATAACCTTCCCAAGGCATGAACGCTACAAGAACGTTATAACCTAATGCCAATTCGCCGCCATCAGTAGCAGGACCATCAGCCAACACTTGACCTTTTACAACATGATCGCCACGATTAACGATTGGTTTTTGGTTAAAGCATGTGGATTGGTTAGAACGAAGGAATTTATTCATACGGTATGTATCTACACGACCATCGCTATCGCGAAGAACGTGGATTTCATTACCCCAGCAACGTACAACTTTACCAGCTTCACGGGCAAGTACGCAAACACCGGAGTCAGTAGCTGCTGTATATTCCATACCTGTACCAACAAGTGGAGCTTGTGCACGCAAGAGTGGTACCGCTTGACGCTGCATGTTCGCACCCATCAAGGCACGGTTAGCATCGTCATTTTCAAGGAATGGAATCATAGCTGTACCAATGGATACAACTTCTTTTGGACTAACGTCCATATAGTCAACCTTATCAGGTGTAACTTCTAATACATCATGACCACGACGACAAGCTACGTGTTCATTAGTAAAGTAACCTTCAGCATCGATTGGAGAGTTCGCTTGGGCAATTGTCATGCCTTCTTCTTCATCAGCTGTCATATATACAACGGAATCAGATACACGAACCTTGATAACTTTGTCTGCATCTTCACCTGTACCATAGATTTTTTCAACCTTACGGTATGGAGCTTCAATGAAACCAAATTCATTTACTTTCGCATAGTTAGACAAGGAGTTGATCAAACCGATGTTAGGACCTTCTGGAGTTTCGATTGGACACATGCGGCCATAGTGAGAGTGATGCACGTCACGAACTTCGAAGCCTGCACGCTCACGAGATAAACCACCAGGGCCAAGGGCAGATAGACGACGTTTGTGAGTCAATTCTGCTAATGGGTTTGTTTGGTCCATGAACTGAGACAATTGGGAAGAACCAAAGAATTCTTTGATTGCTGCCACTACAGGACGAATATTAATCAACGCTTGAGGCGTGATAGATTCGATTTCTTGAATTGTCATACGTTCACGAACAACACGTTCCATACGAGTTAAACCAATACGGAATTGGTTTTGCAACAATTCACCTACGCAACGAAGACGACGGTTACCCAAATGGTCGATATCATCTGTATGGCCTGCACCATCCATAAGGTTGAGCAAGTAAGAGATGTTAGCGATCATATCTTCGCGAGTTACTGTGCGGTGATCGAATGGCAAGTTGCAGTTATTACAGATAACTTTGGACTCTACACCATCGTTATTTACGATGTAGAATTCAGCGAAACCTTCGCCATCGAATACATGGCTATTAGCAACGATATCAAGTTGTTCTTCCCCAACTTGTACACCTGCATCAAGGATAATTTCGCCAGTCTCTGGATCCACGATAGGTTGTGCCAATGTTTGACCCAACATACGTTGACGCCAGCCAAGTTTTTTGTTCAATTTGTAACGACCAACGCGCGCTAAGTCATAACGGCGTGCATCGAAGAACAAGTTATCGAACAAGTTACGAGCAGACTCTACAGTAGGAGGCTCGCCTGGACGTAATTTTTTATAGATTTCAACCAATGCTTCATCAGCGGATTGAGTTGTATCTTTTTCTAATGTACGAACAATGCGTTCATCATATACTGGTAAACCATCTTCATCAGTTTTACCATTCCAGAAGAGGTCAAGGATGCTTTCATTAGTATCCCAACCTAATGCACGAACAAGCACAGTAGCTGGTAATTTACGATTACGGTCGATACGAACGGCTACAACTTCGCTAGCATCTGTTTCTAATTCAATCCAAGCACCGCGATTTGGGATAACTGTGGATTCATACAAACGGTTACCCATGGTATCGATTTCTTTACCATAGTAAACGCCAGGGGAACGTACTAATTGAGATACGATAACACGTTCTGCACCATTGATAATGAAAGTGCCTGTATCCGTCATCAATGGGAAATCACCCATAAATACTTCTTGTTCTTTAATGTCCATATTTTCAGGATCATTATTAACTAAACGGATATTTACACGAAGTGGTGCTGCGTATGTAGCATCACGATTTTTGCACTCATTAATATCATAC
>CATWLR010000061.1:0-6208 GCA_958351665.1 Veillonella infantium
GGTTATGGTATGTACATCGGCGTTAAGAAAATTCGTCAACAATTAGTAGAATTAGCTTCTAAAGCTGTAGAAACTGCTACAGGCGAATTGAAAGAAGCTTTGGAACAATGGATTGAATTTGCTAACCTTGGTGCAGCAACTCGTCAACGTTCCGAACGTTTAGTAGCAGCTATCGAAGCTGAAGGTGCTACAACTCCAGAATTGAAAGAAATTCTTGAGAAAAAACAATTCTTGATCAAACGTTCCCACTGGATCTTCGGTGGTGACGGTTGGGCATACGATATCGGCTTCGGTGGTGTTGACCATGTATTAGCTTCTGGCGAAGACATCAACATCTTCGTATTCGATACTGAAGTATACTCCAATACTGGTGGTCAAGCTTCCAAATCCACTAATATCGCAGCAGTTGCTCAATTCGCAGCTTCTGGTAAACGTACTAAGAAAAAAGACCTTGGCATGATGGCTATGTCTTATGGTTATGTATACGTAGCACAAGTAGCTATGGGTGCAGATAAAAACCAATTGATGAAAGCTGTTGCAGAAGCTGAAGCATATCCAGGTCCTTCCTTGATCATCGCTTACAGCCCATGTATCAACCATGGTATCAAAGCTGGTATGGGTAAAGCTCAAGAAGAACAACGTAAAGCAGTTGCAGCTGGTTACTGGGATCTTTACAGATACAACCCTCAACTTAAAGAAGAAGGTAAAAATCCATTCTCCTTGGATTCCAAAGAACCAACTGAAAACTTCCAAGACTTCCTTAAAGGTGAAGTTCGTTACGCTTCCTTGGCTAAAGCAGCTCCAGATGTTGCAGAAGAATTGTTCGCTAAAACTGAACAAGACGCTAAAGATCGTCGCTTAAGCTACGTTCGCTTACAAAAAGGTTTCGAAGACGTAAAATAATTCGTTATTTAACGACTAAGAACTAATAAGAGGCACCCTTTCGAGGGTGCCTCTTTTGTATATAATATAGTTAACTATATGTGGAATTTATTTTATTGTACCTTAAATTAATGCGGTCATTTCTTGAATAGCTAGTTCCTGAATTACTAATGCTTTTACAATAGGTAATATACTAGGAATTTGGTATAATATTAAATAGTTGTGCATATACTACTAGGTATATTGTACTGATATATGATTTGATAACTTTAATAGTAAACATAGAGGTGCTTATGGATAAGGATAATCAACAGATCGCAACAGACGATATGCAACAAACAATATATAAAGAGTTAGGCTATAAATCCTATCCATTTCCTTTTACTACACCTGCCTATTTGGAAGCGTATGGTACACTTGTAGGTCTTAAGCCACCAACGGCTAAAACAGCACGTGTACTTGAATTAGGTGCTACGTATGGGGGAAATATTATTTCTCAAGCTGTGCATAATCCAGAAGCAACATTTGTAGGTATTGAGCTTTCCCAAGATCAAGTAGAGAAGGGTAACAAAATTATTAGTGATGCCAAGTTAGAAAATGTATCTCTATTACAAGGGGATATTTTGAACTTTGATGAATCCTTAGGAAACTTTGATTACATTATTGCCCATGGTTTTTACTCTTGGATTAGCGATGAAATGAAGGATAAGTTGCTTGATATTATATCTCATCATTTGGCTGATAATGGCATTGCATATGTATCCTATAATACATACCCAGGTTGGCATACGATGGAAGAGGTTCGTCAACTTATGCTATTTGCTAATCGTGGTTATTATGAGTTGACTCATAAGGAAAAGGTATTACGTGGTAAAACTGTAGGTAGCCTAGTAGGAGCTCAAATTCTTAATTACGATAACCTTAAAGAGCGTAATAGTAAATTCTTAGGTGCCTTGCGTTCCGTTATGCAAAAGGATGATTATTATGTAGGTCATGACCATTTAGAACCTCATAATGATCCATGTTACTTCTATCAATTCAATGATCATTTGAAAGCTCACAATCTTACATATGTGTGTGATGCAGATTTAACATTATCTATGGTTCGTACCTATGATGACAGCATTGCCGATAAACTTGAAAAATTGGCTCCTAATAGCCAAGCAGATCAAGAACAATATTTAGACTTTATGCTTGATACAACATTCCGCAAGTCTATTATTTGCAAAGAAAGTGCTGCAAAGGATATTAGCTATGATGTAGCTAATCCTGATAAGGTGAATACAGTACCTGTACGGTCTATCGTAAATAGTTTTGTATTCCAAATCCTCTTTGATGAAGAAGCATTAGAAATGTTTGAAAATGAGCTTGTACGAGATACATTCAAAGCGCTCATTAAAGATGGTGGCACTTTCAATATGATCGAAGCCCTTGCCATTTTAAAAGCTGCTCATGATACTGCTAATGCATCTGAAGATGACTTAGAACCAGCTGTATGTAGTTTATATAAAGCTATCGTTGAACATATGGTACGCGGTGGTATTCGATTCTATAAAACATTCCCTGATAAACAGGAATATATGGAGGGCTTATCCTATGTACCAGCTCGTTTTACAAACTTTGTAAAAGCTATTGCTGATGGTGGTAGTGAATATATTTATGGTGCAAATATGTTCAATGACGCTATTGGTGATATTTCTGAAGAAGATTTATTGTTCATGGAATTATTGAATAAGCCTAAAGCCAAGTCTACGATGATTAAGAAGATTAAAGATTCTCTCTTTAGCGCTGATAAGGCCCAAACTGGTAAACACCAAAATGCCATGGCGGAAGCATTCTATAATGAATTGACGAAGCGTATGGAGCAATTAGGCTTTATTAGAAGTAAGAAACATAATGGTCTTTCGTAATTCTTTTAAAATTTCTAAGATAATATTTTAGTGATTCATATAATCTTCAGAATAAACATAAAACCCATTACACTTATAACATTTATGTGTATTAAGTAGTAATGGGTTTTTGTTTTATATAATTTAATTTAATTTTTTTTAATAATTATTACATTTAGTTATTTAATATTGCCAAAAAAGTATAGTAAATCGATAAAATTAATGAGAAATAAATGAACCATATATGAAAAGTGTGGTATACTATGTATGGGTATTTTTGTGAACATCATCCGATGTGTTGTGGATGATATTATAAATTGTATTAGTTACAATGTTGTTTTTATTGTATTATTTGTAAAAGGAGTCTTTTATGGCATCTAAGAAGGCCGTTCTAGTATATATACTAGAAATCCTGAAAAGTGAAACGGATGCTAATCATACTTTATCTCAAGAGGAGATTCGCAGTATATTAGCCGAGCGGTACGAGGTATCCGTCGATCGGAAGACCTTAGGCCGTCATTTAAATGATTTATATGAATCTGGTGATTTTGGTATTCAATGTGAAGAGTCTGCCGTAGGAGCAGATGGTACTATTCGCCGTACTGATTTTTATATGATTCATACCTTTGAAGATTCGGAATTGAGATTATTAATTGACGGTATTTTGGCGTCTCGTCATATTACCGCATCTCAACGTAAGGATTTAATTAGTCGTGTTGCTAAATTGGGTAGCTCTCATTTCAAGCCCCATGGTATTGATATTGAAAGTGCTACGGGTTACCTTCATAGAAGTCAGGACTTATTCCTTAATATTGATCTCATAGAGGAAGCAATACAAAAGGGGAGAAAAATTTCCTTGGCTTATTGCCAACCTGACGTGGATAAACGATTACATATCAATCTCGGTCCAGATAATAAGGAGCGAAAGTATGTATTCAATCCATTCCAACTAGTTATGAATCGGGGACACTATTACCTAGTTGGGAACCATGAAAATTATGATGACATGTCTACATTGCGTGTCGATCGAATTGCACACATTACGGTGCTGAGCGAACGCAGAAAACCTTTACGGGAGATAAAGGGCTATAATCAGCAACGCACCTTTAATGTATCACAATATGTAAAAGAACATATTTACATGTTTGGCGGTGAATCCATTACCGTAAGTTTTAAGGCAAAGCGGTCTATTGTAAACCAAATTTTAGATTGGTTCGATGGCAATGTGGAATTCACCAACGTCACATCTGATGATGTTGTATGCCGTGTACGTGTAAATCATGATGCCTTTAAGTATTGGGCACTTCAATATATGCAAAGTGTGAAAGTACTTTCACCAGCATCCTTGGTAGCGGAAGTGAAAGAAGCTATTAAGGAAGGCTTAGAACAATACTCATAATAAAAGAGCTAGTTGATCGTTGAATCAACTAGCTCTATTTTTATGTATGCTATTTTAAACGTCCGATTTCTAATTTATAGAACATGCATTTTTTCTGCTTCGCGATAGTCCTTAAGAACTGGACGAGGAGGTAATTTACCCATGATACTCACTACATAGATAGCAATAGAAGAGAAGATGAAGCCTGGTACGATTTCGTAAAGGCCGAGGAATCCAAATTGTTTCCAAATGAGTACGGTTAAACCACCTACGACGATACCTGCGATACAGCCATGACGTGTCATACGTTTCCAGAATAAGGAGAACAAGATTGCTGGACCAAAGGCAGCACCAAAACCTGCCCATGCATAGGCAACCATGGTTAAGATGTAGCTATCTGGATCCATTGCCATATAGATGGCTATTAATGCAACTAGTAGCACTACGATACGGCTTACTAGTACTAGCTCTTTATCGCTTGCTTTAGGATGAATGATATTCGCATAAAGGTCATTAGCAATAGCGGAAGCTGTTACTAACAATTGTGCAGATGCAGTACTCATGATAGCTGCTAATACGGCAGACCAGATGAGACCTGCTATAAATGGTGTAAAGAGACGTTCTGTCATGATGAGGAATACTGTTTCCGCATCAGTGCCGACTAATTTATCCGGTAACATGTATACGTGACCAATGAGGCCTACCGCAATAGCTGCCATAAGGGATAAGATAACCCAAACCATGGCGATATTCGTAGATTTTTTTAACTCTTTCCCGTCGGAGATGGCCATGAATCTTACGAGAATGTGAGGTTGACCAAAGTAACCTAGGCCCCAACCGAGAGCGGAGATTAAGCCGATAGCCCAAGTGAACCAATCGGATGGATTGCCAAATAAGCTAAGACCTTGAGGGAACTCGTGTTGAATGAGTTGGAATGTTTCAATAGGACCACCCATAAACATGGCTGCTGTAATTGGTACTGCTAAGATGGCAAAGAACATCAATGCCCCTTGGATACAGTCCGTCCAAGATACGGCGAGGAAACCACCGAGGAAAGTGTAAAATACGACGATGCCTGCTGTAATAAAGAGGGATACGGTGTAATCAAGACCAAAGATGGTATTGAACAATTTACCGCCTGCCACAAAGCCCGATGATGTATAAATCAAGAAGAAAATCAAGATAAATAGGGCTGAGATAACAGCTACCGAATGGGATTGATCATGGAAACGATTCTTTAAGTAATCTGGTAGTGTTAAGCTATCGCTAGCTACCTCTGTATGGTTACGCAAGCGTCTAGACACGAATTTCCAGTTTGCCCAAGTCCCTAGCGTAAGGCCTACGGCAATCCATACTCCTGAAATCCCCGTTGTATACGCGAGGCCCGGTACACCCATGAGCATCCAACCACTCATATCTGATGCTTCCGCACTCAGTGCTGTGATCCATGGTCCTAATTGTCGGCCGCCGAGGATGTAATCGCCAATACTGTTTGATTTCCTGTAGTAATAGACCCCAATATACATCATGAGTCCTAGATATAAGGCAAAGGCGATAATAATCATTAAGTTGTCTTGTGTCATGCCTATATAAGACCTCCTTAGGTTAAATTTTCATTCTATAGTATTATAAATAATTCTTATTGTATCATATATTAGCACTTTAGAGTGTAAAAATTTGGTGAGATTTTATTGATTTTCATACGGATTTTAAGCATATACTTTCATCTTGGGCATTAGACGGTTAACCTATAAATCGTATATACTAATAAACCGAAAATACTCGAAATATGATAAAATAATAGAATGGAAAAATAACATGTGAAAGGAGGTACTCATGGATCAACAGGGAACAATAAAACAAGACAATCTAAAACAACCAGTTGCGACAAAACAAGAAATCGTTAAACAACCAGTTGTGACAAAGCAACAAGCACTGCGCATGTTAGAAACTTACTTTGGGTATACCTCCTTTAGACCGGCTCAAGAGGCTCCCATTGCCTCCTTATTACGTAATGAAGATGTAATTGGCATCATGCCGACGGGGGCAGGCAAGTCCA
>CATWLR010000062.1:0-6131 GCA_958351665.1 Veillonella infantium
TAATGGCGGCCCCTGTATCATACCAAAGTGTATTAACAGGTAAAGTTGCTTCTACAGTTTCTGTTGGCTCTGCTGTAACAGAAGGTCAAACATTGGTAACTGTAGAGACATTGGCTGGCCCTATGGCTGCTGCTAAATCTACTGTAACTGGTACTGTAACGGCGGTTAATGTTACAGTGGGTTCAGACGTTTCTCGTGATCAAATCGTTGTCACAGTAGAAAGTAAATAAAGGAGAGAAGGAATGAAGTTTTCTCATTCTTGGCGTCGGTATAGAAAAGCGATACTGGCGCTTTTCTTCTGTACTTCACTTACAGCTGCACAGGCTGTTGATTTCATGCCTGTCAATGATGTAACTACAGGTATGGAAGGTATTGCAAAAACTGTAATTGTAGGAGATACCATTTCAACCTTTGATGTAAAGGTACTGGGTGTCATGAAGGATAAGGGGCCATCTGGTCATCTTATCTTGGCAAAGTTCTCTGGTCCTGTTATGGAAAAAACTGGAGGTATTGCTCATGGCATGAGTGGTAGTCCTGTATATATAAATGGCAAGCTCGTTGGTGCTGTAGCCTATGGATGGGGCTTTGCAGATGGTACGATTGGGATGATTACTCCTATCGAAGATATGGTGAAGTTATGGAATATTCCATATGAGAAGAATCTATCTAGACCATGGGACGATAAACAATTGATTCCTCTTGGAACCCCACTTATGGCTTATGGCTTTGACGCGGCATCTATGGATTACTTCAAATCCAAGTTGCCACAATATAAATATGAAACATATGATACTGCTAGCGCTAGTGGTGATGAAATTGCTAAACCATTAGAGGCTGGTGGATCTGTAGCAGCATTATTAGTTGATGGAGATCTTAAATTAGGGGCTATTGGTACTGTTACTTATGTAGATGGTGAAAAAATCGTAGCCTTTGGTCATCCATTCTTGAAACATGGCTCTTCAAACTACTTTATGCATAATGCAAGTATCTTTACGGTAGTCAAAAGTTATGATGCTGCTTTCAAATTAGGTTCTATGGGCAAGGAAGTAGGCTCAGTAACTGAAGATAGAGGTGCTGGTATTGCTGGCGTATCTGGAGTGATCTCTCCAGGCATTCCTATGCGCTTCCATTTGAAAGACCTTGATATGGGGCGTGATAAGACTAGCTCTGTTAAGGTCATTGAAGATAGTGAAATGACACCGACCTTAGCGGCTACATCTCTATATAATATGTTGAATAAAACATTAGATCGTAGTGGCGCTGGTACAGCTACAATTTCTTATACTATTACTCCAAGAGGTAAAGAACATAAACCATTGACACGAACTAATATGTTCTATAGTTCTGACTCTATCTCAGAGAAGGCTGTTGATGAGTTCTACAATGTTATCGATGTTCTTATGAATAACCGATTCATTAATTATGAAATCTCTGATATCTCTGTAGAAACTGAAGTAACACAAGATAAGAAAACCGCTAAGCTTATTGATGCGTCTGCATCTTCTACCATTGTTTCTCCTGGGGATACAATCGTTGTAGATGTAACGTTGGAGCCATTCCGCGGGGAGAAGGTTGTTAAACAAATCTTCTTTAAAGTTCCTGAAAATCAAGCTGTTGGTCAGTATACCTTAGAGGTGCGTGGGGGCGGTGAAATCCCATTACCTTATGTATTAGAAAAACAAAAATACAATTTAACTGATGAAATCTTACGTCGATTAAAAGTTCATAAAGATTTTGATGAGCTTTATGATGAAATTCAAAAGACTGATACGAATAATCAAATCGTTGTAGAGTTTTTAGAAGATGGCATTAGCCTTGTTGATGAAGATGGTTCCAAATCTGTTAAAAAAGCGAAACTTAAAGATGTAGAATCAAAACCTACGCCAGGGGATGTAAAGAAAAAAACTGGTCAAGAAGATTTGAGTTCCAATAAGGATGATGACGATCAAATCGAAAAGACTGCTGTTGATACAGAGTACATCGTTCAAGGTGATGGTCAATTTACAATTCATGTTATGAAGCCAGCTGATCGTGATAAAGCACTAGCTAAACGCGTAAAAGAAGCTAAAAATCAAATCAAGATGGAACATAAATTAGAGTTGGAAGACCAATCAAAAAAGGATAAATCCAGTAAAAAAGATGTGAAAAAGTCTGATAAAAAAGACACAAAAACACCTGATAAAAAGGATGAATCTAAAGTAAATGATACTAATGCAGCTGAATAAGCTGAAAATGTAAGGGGAAAGGGCTAGACTGTTGAATTGGCTTGAATCGATAGGTCGTGTTGTAATACACGGCCTATCACAGATGGGTAGTGCTACATTATTAGTGTGGCAAACAATAAAACAACTGAAAATGATTAATCTGTGGCATGTATTCCAGCAGATGGCTCACCTAGGTGTAGATTCATTGCCGATTATTAGCTTAACGCTACTGTTTGCAGGGGCGGTTATGACCTTACAGATTACAGATGTATTAATTACATATGGAGCTCAAAGCACTGTGGGTGGTCTTATGGCTGTTGCTATGGGTCGTGAGTTAGGACCTATTTTGGTAGGGGTTGTACTAGCTGGCCGTGTTGGCGCCGCTATCACGGCTGAAATTGGTACAATGAAGGTAACTGAACAAATTGATGCGCTACGTGTAATGGCTGTCGATCCTGTTGGTTATCTCGTGGTACCTCGTGTAGTAGCATGTATGATTATGGTGCCTATTTTGGCATTTTATGGTGTAGTCATTGGTATTGCAGGTGGTTACTTTGTAGCTACTGCTATCAAAGGTCTGGCGCCAAGTACTTATTTAGATTCTATTCAAATGTTTTCTACCATTTCAGACTTTACACTAGGTCTTTTGAAATCTAGCGTATTTGGTGCTGTCATTGCATTGGTAGGTGCTTACAAAGGGATGGAAACTAAAATGGGTGCTGAAGCGGTTGGCTTCTCCACAACTAGTTCTGTAGTAACTAGTATTATTTTAGTATTTGTATTAAATTACTTTTTATCTACCTTGTTATATTAGTAGATACATTAGAGGGATTTATGATAGAACTACGCAATGTTGTAGTTGCCTATGAGTCGCGTGTGATTTTAGACTCTATTAATCTCACTATCGATGATGGGGAGACGTTAGTCATTTTAGGTGGTAGTGGTAGTGGCAAAAGTACACTACTTCGCTTATTGATTGGCTTGCAGCGTCCTACATCGGGACAGATTATAGTAGATGGCACAGATATTACAACATTATCTGAAGATGAATTTAATACAGTACGAAGAAAAATGGGAATGGTATTCCAATACTCTGCATTATTTGACTCTATGTCGGTAGGTGAAAATGTAGCCTTTGGCTTACGTCAGCATACGGACTTAGGAGATGATGAAATAAAACGCATTGTAGCAGAGCGTCTCGATTGGGTCGGTTTAAAAGGGTATGAATCCTATATGCCTAATGAATTATCTGGGGGCATGAAGAAGCGTGTTAGCTTAGCTCGTGCCATAGCGTTAGATCCGAGTTTAATTCTCTATGATGAACCTTCATCCGGGTTAGATCCTATTACATCAGGTACGATTAGTATGTTGATTAAGGGAATGCAGCAACGGCTCGGTTGTACATCTATCGTTGTAACGCATGATATGCAATCTGCATTTTATGTAGCAGACCGCATAGCTTTACTTGATAAGGGGAAATTTGTGGAAATTTCTGATACAATAGACTTTAAGAATTCTACGAATAAAAAGGTACAACAGTTTATTCATGGTGAAGCAGAACCAATTAACGTATCTGTGATGGGAGAGGTATAATGAAGTGGACGACGGAGGCCAAGGTAGGGGCTTTCACGATAATAGGTATAGCATTATTTATTGCGGGCATACTGTTTGTAGGCCGCATTGATATATGGGCTAAGCCGCAAATGACAATTACTGGTGATTTTGCCCAAGTTAATGGTCTAAAAAATGGCAATCAAGTTAAATACTCTGGTGTAGCTATCGGTAATGTTTCCGATATTGAAATTACACCGCATGGTGTTGTAGTAAAAATGAAGCTTGATGAAAAGACACAAATTCCAAGTGATTCTATTTTCACATTAGGTTCTGATGGTTTTTTAGGTGATAAATATATTCAAATTTCACCAGGTCAATCTAAGGTATTTTTACAAGATGGTGACACTGTTAAGGGCGAAGGCGCAGATGCTATGGATAAAGCCATGCAAAGTGCTCAGAAATTAATGGATGGCACAGAGAAAATGTTGCAGTCTATCAATAATATTATTGGTGATCCTACAACGCAAAATGCACTTAAGCACTCCTTGCAATCTACTGCAACGATGGCTGATAATGCTGTAGCGATTACACAAAATATGGCTGATGTTACAGCACAGCTAAATCAAGCGGCACAGCAATTTAATGCAGATGGTAATGCAGGCAATGATATGCGCGCTATTTTGACTAATTTAAAACAAACTACGGATCGCGTAGATAATATGGCTCGCTCCATGGAATCTACGGTAACAGATCCTAAAGCACAAGAAAATATTAAGGAAACATTACATAATACGGCACAAATTTCAGCTCGTATCAATAAATTAATGGGTGGTAAGGCGTATCAAACGGATACAAATGGAAATATTGTTGAGGTTGGCACAACTGAAAAAAAGTCTTCCCCTAAGGTTGAACCATCTGTAGATCTGTTGTATAACACAACAGATAATGAATTCCGTATCAATGGTCGTGTTCGTGCTATTAATGATAAAGGTATGGCAGAAATTGGACTATCCAATATTGGGGATGATACAAAATTCGATTTAAATGCAGGAAAATTTGTTAGTCCGAAATGGTTAGTACGTGGTGGTATTTTTGAAAGTGAATTGGGCGTGGGCGTAGATTATAATTTACGTGGTCCTGTATCCTTGTCTGCTGCTATGTATGATCTTAATCATCGTAAATATCGTATTCGTAGTGATATACGTTTACATAAAGATACTTATGGGGTTATTCAAATGACCAGACCGTTCGGTTCCACGAATGGCGGTACCTACTTTGGTATCAAACAAGTATTTTAAAGACTAATACATTCACTTTAGGTGAGTATGGAGGTACATATTATGAATAAAAAGGTTTTATCCTTGGGTGTAATGCTCTCCTTGGCTACTACAGGTGCAATGGCTGCTGATGTAGTTACAACTTCCGTTAATAATGGAGACCAATTAAGCAAATATCAAAAAGAAGCTATTCAATTAACACAAAAGCAATGAGCTGAAAAATCTGTTCAAGATAGCAAAACATATGAGAGCAAATTGGACCTCGATGAGTCTCGTACTATAGATTTGGCATTGGCTAATAACCGCACTGCAAAACAAACTAAATGGGGTTATGAAGCTGCTAAATCTGCAGTTAGCCAAGTATCAGCAGGTAAAAACCCTAGCGTTAGCTATGGTTGGTCTGCTCAAAAAACCGGTGGTGATACTGGACGCGGTAAATCTGGTAGTCATAACTTCTCCATTAGTGCACCTGTATTTAATCCTCAACTTGATGCAAGTATTGACTCTGCACGTTATACTCGTGAAGGTACTGGCGCTAGTTATGAAGAAGCATTGCAACAAGCAAAATACGATGCAATCAGTGGCTACTATACTTTGATTATGAACCGTAATCTTGTTGATGTGGCTCAAAAAGCTGTTAAAGATTACCAAGGTCATGTAACAAATGTGCAAGCTCAATATAATGTTGGCTTGGTAGCTAGTTCTGATGTATTGGCTGCTAAAACAAATCTTGCTGACTCTGAAACGAGCCTTGTTAAAGCTCAAAATGCTGCAAATTTAGCAGAAGCAAGTTTAAATCAAGTCATTGCATATCCTGTACAAACAGCTATTAATACAGCAGAACATGATTTACAATATAAACCTTATAATGTTACATTGGAACAAGCTAAGGCATATGCTTTACTTCATCGTTCTGCTCTTGTAAAATCTGCCCTTGATGTAAAATCTGCAGAAGAGGCTGTAAAATCTGCTAAATCTGGCTATTTACCAACTGTAGCAGTAAAAGCAGGTCGTGGCTATGCTGATCCAGATGGTTACTTTGGGACAAGTATAAAATCTTGGAGTGTAGGTGCTACTGCATCCTGGAGTTTATGGG
>CATWLR010000063.1:0-6114 GCA_958351665.1 Veillonella infantium
GAGGAGCATGCCAAAGCCTACAATCGGCAAGGTGCCATATTTATATAGTAAATCTACAGGAGAAACACTATATACAGCGACCCCTACAGCAGATAGAAGTCCCCATACGAGCACTGCTAGTGGGAATCGCTCCATAGAAAAACCATCATTCCCCATCAAACAAACCGTACCTACCAAGGCCAGTATAACGGAAATAATTTCCCCTTTAGAAGGCCTTTTACCATAACGGGCAAGCATATAAATAATAATCATTGATGGAGCCAAGTATTGGAGTACCGTCGCAATACCAGCTCCTGCTAAAGCAATAGATTTAAAGTATGTATATTGGCATAAAGCCATGCCAAATACGCCAAAAATGATAAGCCCTACCGTATCTTTCAAACTACGAAAGACATGGAAGATAGAATTACCATATTTAAACCATGCATAGATAACAGTCAACAGTCCTGCTGTAATTAACCGCATGGTGACTAGCCATTCCAAGTTCATATCCCTAAAGTTACTTAAGAACTGTACTGAAGCACCTGATACGCCCCATATAACAGCACCTAATAGGGTTAGTAAGACACCTATAATTTCATATCGCTTCATAGGATTACTCGCCTAAGAGATCCACATGCACTTTTACAACAACCTTGCGGATTTTAATAGGCTTATCATTAACAGCTAATAGTGGTCTATGGATATCAGATGGGAAGAATACTGTATAGTACCCTTCTGGGCAATGGATTTGTCCTTCATCGACAGCTTCGTTTGGGTAGAAATAACAATCACGATCTGGATGAGACTCCACAGGCTTTACGAGGCCTTTATCTACAAAAAAGCCCATATTTTCTTTGCCACATACCATGAATTGAATATCTACATAATTGCGGTGAGACTCAGGTTTTGTAGTTTCAAACAATTTTGTTTCTACATCGTCTACATTGGCGTACATCATGTCCCCTTCAATAGCATGACGGCCGCCTGGCAATGCTTTCAAATCTGTATTTTTTAGGAAATCCAAAGCTCGTACGATAGCTTTAGGATAGCCCATTTTTGTATAATCTGCAGTAATGTTAGAAAAAAACATATACGATCCTTTCCCGATGTATAGAAATAACACCCGATACATAAGCAATTATATTATCTTAATGTTAGCACATATATACATAAAGGACTAGCAATTCTATTATTTCCACTGCTATTTCCACTGCATCTATACATACCAGTGATTAGGTCCCAATATTCTCCGTTATCGATTAGGCTCTATCCTAATCTATTTCAAATATAGTAAAAGCCCTCCATACGCTACATATATGGAGGGCTCGTGTAAAATACTATTCAAATTTATGACTTACGTCAATTATTATGCTATTAAGTTGTTACGATATGCAATTATCTATTCAGTTGTAGTGATTCTAACTGTATTTGATACAGTACGTGGACATGGTCTTACTTTATTCTTGAGTCTTACGAGCAGCGATAATTTCTTCCGCTTGCTTATGTGGAACCTCTTCATAAGTATAGAACTGACGGTTAAATACGCCTTGTCCTTGAGTGATAGAGCGCAATGCAGTTACATAGTCGGCCATTTCAGCCAATGGTACTTGTGCTTTAACAACAGAAATACCTGTTCTTTCACTTTGTTCCATGCCTAATACACGACCTCGACGGCTATTTAAATCACCCATGATGTCGCCCATGAAAGCATCTGGTGCAAACACGTTAACTTCATAGATTGGTTCTAATAGGACTGGTTTCGCCTTAGGAATTACATCCTTGATAGCTTGTGACGTAGCTACTTTGAATGCTAACTCTGAGGAGTCTACGCTATGGTAAGATCCATCCAAGAGTGTCACTTGCACGCCAATCATAGGATATCCCGCAATTAAGCCTTTATCTAGGGTTTCTTTGGCACCCTTTTCCACTGCTGGTATGTATTGTTTAGGTACAGCACCACCAAAGATTTTGTCTACGAACGCAAATTCCGTACCATCATATAATGGGTCCACTTGAATCTTAACGTGACCATATTGACCATGACCGCCACTTTGTTTCTTATATTTAGACTCGGTTTCAGCAGAGCCTTTAATTGTTTCGCGGTATGGAATATATGGAGTCACAAGTTTAGCTTGTACGCCATATTTACGATCCATTTTGTTGAGGATATGCTCGAGATGAACCTCGCCCATACAATCGATTTGTAGTTGACGGGCCTCAGCATTTTTCACTACTACGCAAGTAG
Source organism: Veillonella infantium (assembly GCA_958351665.1). Classification (GTDB taxonomy): domain Bacteria; phylum Bacillota; class Negativicutes; order Veillonellales; family Veillonellaceae; genus Veillonella; species Veillonella infantium_A. The sequence goes on from CATWLR010000063.1 coordinate 2,228, forward strand.
GATCTTCTTCTGCCACTTTTAGAACAGCACTAGCTAATTTTTCCTCCTCACCTTTTTTCACAGGTTCTAATGCCACTGTGTATAGAGGTTGAGGGAAGCGGATAGCATCGTATGTTACTTTAAAGTCAGGAGCAGTTAAGGTATCCCCAGTCTTAGCATTTGCCAATTTCGGTATCACTACGATATCGCCAGCTTTAGCAGCAGATACAGGGATTTGTTGCTTCCCAATAAGGGTAACCATCTTGCCCCATTTTTCTTCTACCCCTTGATTTACATCAAAGAGGCGATCGCCTTCTTTTAGTTCACCAGAGAAGATACGTACAAAGCTTTGTTTGCCTGCGAATGGGTCTAACAATGTTTTAAATACAAATGCAGTTAAAGGTTTATCTACATGTACTACACATTGTTCGCCGGTTCCCGCATCAGTTGCGGTCATCACTTTTTTAGTTGCATCCGGCATGTAGCGGATCATACGATCCAATACTTGATCTAGGCCAATACGAGATGTGGCACTGCCACACATGATTGGGCACACACGGCCACTAATCATCCCTTCACGCAAGCCTTGGCGAATTTCCTCTAAGGATAATTCTTCGCCTTCTAAATATTTTTCCAACAATTCATCGCTACCTTCAGCCGCGGCTTCTACGGTCATTTCCCGAATTTCTTGAGCCTTTTCGATAAGGTGAGCTGGTACAGCAATCTCTGTTGGTTGGCCGTCCTTATAAGTAAACGCAGTCATTTTTGCTACGTCTACGACGCCTTCAAAGTTGGCGCCTTCACCGATAGGAATCTGCAATGGCATAATGCCTTTGCCAAATAATTCCCGCATTCTTTCAATAGTACCGAAGAAATCGGCACCATCCACATCCATTTTATTGATAAATGCCATGCGTGGCATTTGTAATTCCACTGCATAATCCCATGCGCGAACTGTGTCAGTTTCTACACCAGATGTGGCGGATAGTACCATCAACATACCATCGCACGCACGCAAAGCGGCACGAACTTCACCATGGAATTCATTATAGCCTGGAGTATCTACGAAGTTAACCTTATGGTCATGCCATTCACATGGAGCCATGCCCAATTGGATAGTTACGTTACGTTTAATTTCTTCAGGTTCAAAGTCCATAATATGTTTATTGTCTTGGCCTTTACCTACGAAATCAACCGCACCAGAGGTTAACAACAAAGATTCGACAAGAGCTGTTTTACCCGCACCATCGTGGGAAACAACAGCAACATTTCTAATTTTATCACTACTGTACTCTTTCATCGGAATCGCCTCCTTAATGGCAAATTACGGCTTTTGCTATTACATTTCGACACCCAAATAGAAAAGTCCTCTTTTTCCAAAAAAATTTATCAAAAAAAGAGGACTCTTTATTAATATTAATTTATATATGAGTATTATCTACCCACTAAAGAGGCACAGCCGCTAAGAAGCGCCATGAAGAGTGCCCAAATTATAGCGAAGATTATGGACGTTAAGATGCAGGCAATGAATACTTTCATCTTCGTAAGCATCACTTGTCTCGCCATAAGTTCTAAGGATACCCAAATGGATATAACCAATAAGGCTATTGTTCCTACAAAATAGATAACACCAGCAAAGGCCCTACTATCGAATGCAAGTCCTAAGATCCCCATTAAAACCAAGATTATCGTATAACCAATACTAAATAATAGTACCCCATACCCTTGTAGATACCAACTAACTTTCATAATCGCCTGTACATTGTCGGTACCACCCATCTTAGTGATAACCCAGTTGTATACATAGGAACCAATGGCCACCATCACAAAGGACCAGCCGATACTGATAAGCCATGCAAAGATGAACATAAAACTGGCACCGATACCGATTAAATAGGTTAAACCAGTAAATTCATTATGAGGGAGAAATGGAATTAACATAGTCCCAAATAAAGCCAATATAATATATGGAATAGCCCACAAGAATACAGTGCCCCAGAATCCTTTTTTCAATGTCCCCGATTGTACAACTTGATCAATACCGCCGCTAAAAGGACTCACAAACAACCGCCAAAAATCAGAATACCATTTTGTCTCCATAATACAACCTCATATACAAACTAAAACTCTCCCGTGCGCTTGCCGTAGTGTTTGGAGTCACCATTTTGCTTCCAACCTACGGTATCACCGATGGACATTACGCGGCGCGTTAAGCAGTCTTTACATTTATCTGCATTATCATCTACACAAGGTTTATTGTCATATAACAAATACTTTGCCCGATGTTCAGGGATTGTAATAATAGGCATCAAAATATTGGCTCCTGCAGCAAGGCCTTTTTCACGGCCCAGTTTATCCAAAGCTTGTAACGCAGTAGTAGCTGCAATATTGACATCTTTCAAGAATAAACGGGTTAACGCAATCATCTTAAGGCCTAATTGAATACGGCGCAATTTACCAGCTTCATCATCGATGCCCATAGCTAATGCTTCTTGGCCTAGGGGCGTATCGTGATGCACCACATATGGTCCCATACCGATCATGTCGATATCCATGTCGCGATAGAACAAGATATCGTTCACGAGATCTTCTTCCGTTTGACCAGGCAAACCGATCATGACACCTGTACCTACTTGGAAGCCTACGCGGCGCAAACGACGTAAGCATTCAACGCGCGTTTCAAAGGAGTGCAATTCATCTTGAGGATGAATTTTATGGTACAGTTCTTTATTTGTTGTTTCAATGCGCAATAAATAACGACTAGCACCGGCTTCACGCATGCGGCGGTACGCCTCTTCGCTTTGTTCCCCTACGCACATCGTAATGCCGAGGGAACCATCGCCAATGGCTTTAATATCGCGAATGAGATCTACCACATAATCAACGAATATATCATCACTGCGTTCACCAGATTGTAACGTAATAGAACCATATTCATGGTCATACGCCCACTGCGCCATCTTAATGATGTCTTCACGGTTCATATCAAAGCGTTCCGTCTTGTCATTTTCACGACGGATACCGCAATAATTACAGTTTTTGATGCATCGGTTCGAAAACTCGATGAGGCCACGATAATACGCTACAGGCTTTACATATTTCGCCTTCACTTCGTAAGCCTTTTTATATATTAACTGTAACTCGTCTTCATCAGTTACAGACATGAGAAATCGCAATTCTTCCTCGGTCAGCCATTCATCGCCGACGAGGTCTTTTCCGAGAATGTCTTGCACTTGCAAACAATCACTTCCTTTCATAACGAACCGTCATCGATTCGCTTGGTATAGTAATGGAATCTATGTCAGTGACACAGGTAAACCCATTCACTTCGTGCGGCAAATCACACACATGTTGCACTTGTGCTGTTAAACATTCGTAAGCCATCACACCGCGACTCATTTTGGAGGACGTACTCATCTGTTTAAATGCATCGCCTCGCAATTCCCAAAACTCAACGGTTACCACCTTTGGATGGTTCACCATTTTTGCATATTCTTTAGATGCTAGGTTTAGGATCCAATTTTCCTTGTGAAAGTAGGTATCTACCGCTTCGCGCCACGTATCGTATAAATTAATACCTACCTTATCGACCATATCTAGTCGATAATCGCGTACGCCCATCGTAGGCTCTACAACGCCGTACAAGGCGGACATCACAACAAGATGGCTTTCACCAAAGGCCTTGGCCTCATCAGACAAGTTCTGCCAGTCTAAATATTTGAAAGCAATACCATCGTAGCTTTCACAAGCAATACCTACTGGCTGGGACTCAAAATCTTGATAAAAATCAAAGAGCGCCTGTGCCTTATCATCCTTGAGTTTCAAAGCCTTACCAAGGGCTGCCACATCTAGGGACTGCACATGTTTTACAAGGTCTTGCGTAATGTGCGGTTGAAATTGACCGTCCT
>CATWLR010000064.1:0-6067 GCA_958351665.1 Veillonella infantium
TCCTCATGTTCCGAACTGAATTAAATGCATGGGCTCAAGGAGGGTCACATCATTCCTCGTTATCAATGGCGATGAGCCAACAAGAAATGTCTATTTTTAATTATGCTGATGAAGGTGCCCTATTAGTGAAAGAAAAATATCCGTCTAAGGATATTTTAAATATTTCTCCAGCTATGGGGGCTGCACATATTTTACGGTATCGCATTATTGATTCTTCCGCAACTGTAGCACCTCCAACGCGTATGGGGATGGGAGGGGATTATGCATTATATAACCCTGAAACAAAGGGGCTTATTACTACGCATCATGAAACGCCTGCTCATCCTTGGGTTCGAAGTGTGTTACATACGCTTCACCAATTACATACTCGATTAGATCTTGGCAAAACAGGAATTTATATTGTAACGATTTTATCTTTTATATGTAGTTTATCTATTATTTCTGGTATTTTTTTATATGGTCCATTTCGTAAAAGCTTTGCCAAATCTACTGTATTGTCTAACTATATGAAATTAAGTACATTACACCGAGAATTTGCTATGGTTGCTACTGTATGGGGATTTATCTTATGTATTACAGGTGTATGGATAGGTGGATTTTTTATTGCTAATGACAGCTATAATGCAGATGTACTACACACTGCAAAGCAAGAACTTTCAGTTGGTCAATCTGACATTTTACAACCATCTGAAGCTATCTCTCGAATTATGAAAGTATACCCAGATCGTCAGCTTATATCTATAGATTATCCATCTAAATTTAATAATCATCATTATGCATTTTATTTAGGTGCTGAAAATGATGATGATCCAGCTATATTCTTGGGCCAACCAGTCTATGCTAATTTATATACTGATTCTACTAAGGATATGTATTCTACAAAAAATATCCCCTGGTATTTTACGGGCATGACTACAATGATTAATCTCCATATTCATAATCATAATACGATGGCTCTTAAAATATTATGGGCCATCTGGGATATTGTTCTTATTGTAGGCATTGTGACTGGTATTATTATGACTATTAAAAAGAAATTTGGCAGAGCTAGTGCTACAGAATCTAAAGTATCGGCTGAGATAAAACATGTTTGGCGTACACCAATCTGTTATGGTACCTGTGTATTACTTGGATTTATTATGCCACTTTGGTCCAATCCAGTTACAAATACTATAGCAGGTATTTGTTTAACTATTCCTCTAGTTGCATTTTTTATTTCTTTAATTAGAGGATTTAATCATTAAGTTATTATATTCTTCATGTATCTAATCAGCGTGCTTCATCATTAGTTCATTGATTATTTTCGAAATGAAATGATATAATTAATTTAAATAAATAGTTTTTATGTATGATAATCTGTATTTATATTTATAATAAAGAAAGTGGTAGTTACTATGAATCATATGAAGGCATTTATTCAGTCTGAATCATCTGGCGGTATTATGCTCTTACTTGCCGCTATTCTTGGTGTTATTACAGCAAATTCTCCGCTAGCAGAACAATATTTCTCCTTAATGCATGTGTATTGGGGCCCTATGGATATATTGGAGTGGGTAAATGATGGATTAATGGCTCTTTTCTTCCTATATGTAGGGCTAGAAATTAAATCCGAAATGATTTCTGGTGAGCTGAATACAAATTCAAAACGACTGCTTCCTGTTTTAGCTGCTTTTGCAGGCGTTGTGACACCAGCTTTAGTATATTTCTTAATTGCTGGATCTGTGCCTGAGTATACTCATGGTTGGGGGATTCCAACAGCTACTGATATTGCCTTTGCCATAGGTGTAATTATGATGCTCGGTAAGCGTGTATCACAAGCTATGAAAGCATTTCTTTCTGCATTGGCGGTTATAGATGATTTAATCGCTATTATTGTTATAGCTATCTTTTATGGTGCTGGTGTTGATTTCCCATACTTGATTGGTGCTGCTATCGTTACAGGTGCATTGTGGTATACTAATAAACAGGGATATGTTAGACCTGTATTATATGGTGTATTAGGTGGAGTTCTCTGGTACTTTGTATTAAAGTCTGGTGTTCATGCAACCATTGCAGGTGTTGTCTTAGCCATGACTATTCCTGCAACAGGTAAACTTGATGGTGAAACAGTATATCCTATGCTTAAATGGGCTGATAAACTGAAAAATTGGGTTAATTTTTTGATTATTCCTTTGTTTAGTTTCTTAAATGCTGGTGTATCCTTTGCTGATGTTTCAGCTGATCACCTATTCCATCCTGTTGTACTAGGCGTTTCATTAGGTCTTATTTTAGGTAAACAGTTTGGTATTTTTTCTGCTGTTTTCGTTTTAGTTAAATCTAAAATTATCAAGATGCCTACTAATACAACATGGCCAGAGGTTTATGGTACAGCCATTGTTTGTGGTATTGGTTTTACTATGAGCTTATTTGTGGCTACATTGGCATTTCCACCTGGTGTAACTCAAGAAATGTCTAAAATTGGTATCTTTATAGGATCTATTATTTCTGGTTTATTAGGTGCTATAGTTTTAATTGTGGCTTACAAAATAAGATCTATTAAGAACAAATAATGAACTTATTATATTAGGAAGGAATCATATGGAACGGATATTTGTACTTTTACGTTCTCCGGGTTCGGCTACTGCCGTTTTACTAGGAGCTACACTTATTGCATTAATCGTAGCGAATTCTCCATTGGCAACACAATATATGTCTCTGGTTAATTTAAAACTAGGTCCATTAACAACGATGGAGTGGGTTAATGATGCATTAATGGCGATTTTTTTCCTCTTTGTTGGATTAGAAGTAAAACGTGAATTGGTAAGTGGCGAACTTAATACGAATGCTAAGCGTATCATGCCAGGTATTGCTGCATTATTTGGTGTATTAGTACCTGCTATTATTTACTATCTTATGGCTGGATTTAGTGAAGTTTACGTTCATGGATGGGCTATTCCTACTGCGACAGATATTGCTTTTGCTATAGGTGTAATAACTGCATTAGGCTCAAGAGTCCCTAACTCTATGAAAGTATTTTTGACAGCCTTAGCTGTTATTGATGACTTAATTGCCATCATTGTTATTGCTATATTCTACGCAGCAAATCTTAATCTTTTTTATTTATTCGGTGCTGTAGTTGTAACGGGGTTATTGATTTATTGTAATCGGTCTGGTTACGTTAGATCTTTGTCTTATATCATTCTTGGGATCATTTTATGGTACTGTATTCTTCGTTCTGGTTTACATGCTACAATGGCAGGCGTAATCTTGGCGATGACAATTCCTGAACGGGGCAAGATTGGTCGTAAATATGTTAGACCAATGCAACATTGGGAACATTTTTTATCTAACTGGGTAAGCTTTGTTATTGTTCCTATTTTTGCTTTCTTTAATGCCGGTGTAAGTCTTGGTGGATTTGGTATAGCAGATTTAACACATCCAGTTGTTTTAGGCGTTGCCCTAGGTCTTATTTTAGGGAAACAAATCGGTATCTTTGGTGCTATGTTTGGCATGATTAAGTTAGGTATTGTACCTATGCCAGCAGAAGCTAACTGGAAATTTATTTATGGTACATCCATTGTATGTGGTATTGGTTTTACCATGAGTATATTTGTTTCCGTTCTAGCTTTTAATCCAGGTCATGCTCAAGAGATGGCTAAGGGTGGGGTATTAATCGGCTCTATTATTTCTGCAATTATAGGCTATATATACTTACGTATAGTTGGTGCTAAGCGTAAAGAGTGCCATATTGGTTTGTATCATAACTGCTAAAATTAAATAGTATTAGTAAAGTCTCCATTATTGACTCCCATACATCTAATGTTAAATTACATTTTACTTAGATAAAGTAGTCCATAATGGAGATTTTGTTTCATTGGTATCTTAGATTTCTATGATATATATGTAGTTAATAAAGTGCATTATACATGCATTTTTTGTATTACTATCTCAATATTGTTTATAGATTATTTAATACTGTATAGTATACTACTTAATGTAAGGTGAGGTGTATATGGTTAAAAAAATAATTATTGCATGTACGCTTGTATGTATGACTACAATGGTATCTTCTGTATCATTGGCGAAAACGATTGATAAGGGACAACGGGGGCACCATGTAAGTAAGGTCCAAACAATGTTAAAACATCAAGGTTTTTTGCATGACTCTGTAGATGGCATTTATGGTCATAACACAGAACAGGCGGTACGAAAATTTCAAAAGTCGAAGGGACTCGCTGTCGATGGGCGAGTTGGTCCTGCAACAATGAATGCTTTAGAAAAGATGGAGACTCGATATGGTGGTCATGGTACAGCATTAAGTCATGATGGTGTGCCGAATAAATACTCTCGAGTGTTAACTATGCAGGCTAGTGCTTATTCTGCTCAAGATCCTGGAAATGGAAATTATACGGCTACAGGTAGTCGCTTGAAGAAGGGAATTGTATCTGTAGATCCAAAATTAATTCCATTAGGTACGAGATTATACATTGAAGGATATGGTTATGCTGTAGCTGACGATGTTGGTGGTGCTATTAAAGGTCATAGAATTGATTTAGCCTATGATTCACGTTCTGAAGCATTGCAGTTTGGTCGTCAAACTGTGAAGGTTTATGTTTTATAATAAAAGCTCTCTAGTTCAAATATTATTGTAATAGACTATAAGGTCTAGTTTTACAGTATTATATGAGGTCTAGAGAGTTTTTTATTTTACCGAATTATAGTGTTTTTATAACCTCGAATATTCGGAAATTATGGTATAATAAATAATAGATATATTTGAGATGACTCATGATTTTTATTGAATGAGTACAATCAATAGTTATATGATGAATGGTAAAGGAAATTCTATGGATAAAGTACGGCGCGTGGAACGAATGGTGGCAATGACAAAATTGTTAGTTGATTCACCGCAAAAATTGATTCCTTTAAATTATTTTTGTGACTTCTTTGGCATGGCTAAATCTACAGTTAGTGAAGATTTAACCTGTGTTAGACAGTCTATGGAACACTTTCAATTGGGCACATTAGAAACAGTGGCTGGTGTGGCAGGCGGGGTACGTTTTATTCCTCATCGGAAGGGTACTCAAGCAAATGATATTCTACGAGATGTGCAAGCTCGTTTAATGGAACCAGATCGCATTATCCCTGGTGGGTTTATTTATATGTCTGATATCTTGTATGACTGGCATGTAATGACACGTCTTGGGGAAATCATAATGACTCGCTTTATGGACCGCAATCCAGATTATATTTTGACGGTTGAAACGAAGGGGATTCCTTTAGCTGTTATGGTGGCTAGAGCGTTTAATAAACCTCTCGTTATTGCTCGTCGTGATAGTAAAGTAACAGAAGGGTCTGCTATTAGTATTAACTATGTAACTGGCTCCTCTGGTCGTATTCAAACTATGACGCTTACTAAACGTGCTATTCCACCGAATGCTAGGGTCTTAATTATCGATGACTTTATGAAAGCTGGAGGTACAGCAAAAGGTCTTAAAGAACTTGTACTTGAAATGAGTGGTATTGTAGTTGGTACGGGTGTTCTTGTAGCAACGGCAGAGCCAAATCCAAAGTTAATAGATGATTATGAATCATTATTTACTTTCTATGGCATCGATGAAAATACAAAGAAAATAAGTATAGAGCCAGTATTTGATGAAGAATAAACGATTAATATTACATCCATTATAGTTAGCTATAATAACTCTATATTGAGTTTTAGTTTGCTGGCTAATATGATGAGATTAATAGTGTAAATGGTCTAGATATAAGAGATAACAGATAGGAGATTACTATGAATATTGCAAGCCTTATTTTAGCTGCTGGTAAGGGTACACGCATGAAGTCTAAGTTGCCAAAAGTATTGCACAAGGTTGGCGGTAAGGCCATGGTGGAACGTGTTCTGGAAACTGTTCAATCTATTGGTACTAATCGTGATGTTGTTATCGTTGGTTTTGGTGGTGATGCGGTACAAAATTATTTAGGTAATCGCGCTGAATTCGTTCGCCAAGAAGAACAAAATGGTACAGGGCATGCCGTAAAAATGGCTCAACCAGTGCTTGGTGATTATGATGGTACAATCTTATTA
>CATWLR010000065.1:0-6050 GCA_958351665.1 Veillonella infantium
TTGGATGAAATGTGTGATAGGATTATTATAGAAATACAAGAACTCACAAGCAGAATGCCTTTATTATATTGACAAATTTACGTTTTAACTCTATAATTACCCTGTTATGGTATAAGTAAAACAATACAAAATGACGAGGAGGTGTTTTACTAATGAAACGTACTTACCAACCAAATACTCTTTGGAGAAAACGTACCCATGGTTTCCGTGAACGCATGAAAACTATCGGTGGCCGTCTCGTTTTAAAAAGAAGACGTGCAAAAGGCAGAAAACGCTTATCTGCATAATATAATAGCTGTTAGGCAGGAGAAAAAACTTGGCGCTGCTGCCAAGTTTTTCTATTCTTAGGACTTAAGGACAATGCATATGGATTATTGCCTCGATAAAGCAAGACGACTGACGCACAATAATGAATATCGCCTTGTGTATAAGCACGGAAAATACGAAGTAGGACGTATGTGTGTACTCTATCGTATGCCCGTGGCGAAGCAATCTACGCGCATTGGTTTTGTAACCGGCAAAAAGGTTGGTTGTGCTGTTGAGCGCAACCGAGCTAGACGGCTTATGAAAGAGGTGTATCGCCTCAATCAACATTCCATACGCGAAGGGTATCATATCGTAATTGTTGGACGTGGCCCTCTGAAAAACGCTACCTACGAAAAAGCGGAAAAGGAAATTTTGTATCTCTTGCGAAAAAGCAAATTGTTGATACAAAATAATAAATAGGACCACAAGTTAGAGGCTTTGGTCCTTTTTTGTGTATATGGAGGTTTCTATGAAACGCTGTATAACTACGCTTTTACGACTTTTAATTAGGTTCTATCAGCTTGCCATATCTCCCTTAAAACCTGGATGTTGCCGTTATTATCCGACATGTTCCACATATACTCTGCAGGCCATCGAAAAATATGGTCCTTTGAAAGGTAGCTGGATGGGTTTAAAACGCATTCTTCGCTGCCATCCTTTTCACAAGGGTGGCTACGATCCAGTTCCTTAACCCACGAGGGTTAGGCTAATTTGCGTTCTGTGAAAGTTACTTTCACAAAAAATATCTAGCACAGTTTTGGAAATACCTGAGCATCTGTATGGATGAAATTTAGACCATACCATAACGATATATAGATGCGCAAAGGACGGTTTCGGACTGTAAGAAAAAGGAGAAACAATGGAATTCTTAAGTAGTATATTCCACCCTATCGTTGAATTGATGACTACATTGGTAACCTATGCGTTCCAATTAACTCAAATGGTAGGCTATCCAAGCTACGGTGTGGCTATTATCCTTTTAACAATCGTTATTAAAGCGGTTTTGGCACCACTTACTGTAAAACAAATCAAATCCATGAAGGCTATGCAAGAGTTACAGCCTCGCATGAAAGAATTGCAAGATAAATACAAAAATGATCCTGCAAAACTTCAAGCGGAAATGGGTGCATTGTACAAAGAAATGGGCGTTAACCCATTGGCTGGTTGTTTGCCTCTATTGGTGCAAATGCCATTCTTGATCGCTATCTTCTATGCTTTACAAGGCTATCCATACGATCAAAACTATGTACAATTCTTATGGCTTCCTAGTCTTGGCGAACCAGATCCAATGTACATTTTGCCAGTATTGAGTGCATTATCTACATGGATTATGTCCAAGCAAACTAGTAGCGGTGCAACTGGTGCTGCTGCGCAACAACAAAAGATTATGACAATCTTTATGCCTTTATTCATTGGTTACATCTCCCTTAACTTCCCATCTGGCTTAGTTATTTACTGGATCGTATCCAATGTATTCCAATTTGTGCAACAACATTTCATTTACAAAAGCTTAGAAGCTAAGAAATAGGAGACACTATGGAATTTATCGATGTATCTGCTAAAACCATTGAAGATGCCATTGCCAAAGGCGTAGCTCAATTGGCTGCAGAAGGCCAAGAATTGGTAGAAACTAAAGTATTGGAACAACCTTCTAATGGCTTCTTGGGCATTGGTCGTAAACCAGCAGTTGTTCGCTTATTCTTCACATCTGTAGCTAAAACTGCTACTCAAGAAGAAGTAGCTCATGTAGAAGAACAATCTGTAGCTGTTGCTTCCAAGCCGGTAGCAACAAGTGAAACAGAAGTACAAGATACAGCAGTTGAAACTTCTGAAGGTGATGTTCTAGAAAAACCTTCTAAAAAGGAACTTTCAAAAGAAGATCAACAAGAAATTGCTGAAAAAGGTAAACAATTCCTTGATGATATGTTTACACAAATGGGCCTCACTGTGGTTATCGAAAAAATGATGACTAAAGATAAGATTACATTCCAAGTACACGGCGAAGATTTAGGTATTTTGATCGGTAAACATGGTCAAACATTGGATGCTATTCAATACTTAACTAATCTCGTGGCTCACAAGGATGTATTCGGCCACTGCCACATCGTTGTAGATGTGGAAAACTATCGTTCTCGTCGAGAAGAAACATTGGTGAATCTCGCGAAACGTTTGGCTTCTAAGGTGAAACGCAACCGTCAAAAGGTTTCCTTAGAACCGATGAATGCTTTTGAACGTAAAATCATTCACACTGCCCTTCAAGGGGATAAAAACGTTGTTACTAACAGTGAAGGGGACGAACCGTTCCGTCACGTTGTGATTACGTACAAAAAATAATATAGAGGTGCAGCTTTCAAGTGACTGAATTCTCGGTTGCTTGAGGGCTGCTCCCTTTATTCTTTAGGTTATGGTGAAAGCTAACCTAAGTTAATCTTCGCATGCAAAGATTAGTTTAGTTTAACTTTCACAGGCGAAGAACATATACAAAAGCAAATACTAGATAATCGAAATACGGAGATATGTATGTATATAGATGATACAATAGCGGCCATTGCGACGCCGCCCGGCATCGGCGGGGTTGGTATTATTCGGGTCAGCGGCAAGGATAGTTTTCCTATTGTAAATAGCCTGTTCAAGAGCGCTGGCACCGTGCCTTTGATGGACCGACAAAACAGAACGATTCAATACGGGACCATTGTGGACCCTGCAACGAACAAGACCATCGACGAGGTTCTTGTGTTATTAATGAAAGGCCCTCATTCCTACACGGCAGAGGATGTGGTGGAAATTCAGTGTCACGGCGGTATTGTGCCGGTTCGACAAATCTTGAAATTGCTCGTCAATCACGATGTGCGCATGGCTGAGGCCGGCGAATTTACGAAGCGTGCCTTTATGAACGGACGTATCGACCTCACTCAAGCAGAGGCGATCATTGATATTATTGAAGCAAAAACAGAGGACTCCCTCTCTCTCGCTGTATCGCAGCTGGACGGCACAGTTTCGTCCTTTGTAAAAGATGTGCGTGAACAGCTCATCGCCATGATTGCTCATTTAGAGGTAACTATCGACTATCCAGAAGAGGATATCGAGGATGTAACGAGCCAAGAGGTTCGGGATCAACTAGAGCCTATTTTGAAAGCTATGGATGAACTCTTGTCCACAGCGAACACAGGTCGCCTCATTCGTGACGGCATTACGACGGTTATTGTAGGTCGTCCAAATGCAGGTAAATCGAGCCTTATGAATGCTCTTTTGCGCGAAAACCGCGCTATTGTAACGGATATTCCAGGGACGACGCGGGACAGTATTGAAGAATATATGACCGTAGAAGGCATTTCATTGCGCCTCATCGATACGGCAGGTATTCGGGATACACAAGATACGGTGGAAGCCCTCGGTGTAGAACGGGCTCGCGATTATATTAACAAAGCAGATATTGTATTGTGCGTTATTGACGGATCTACTCCATTAACCCCTGAAGAAATCGAAATTTTGACCTCTGTCAGCGGTTTGAACACTATCGTGTTACTTAATAAGTCCGATGTGGCACAAGTCGTTACAGACGAAAATATTAAAGAACACGGTACCTTTACAGCGATTGAACGGATTAGTGCCAAAGAAGGCGAAGGCTCTGCAGTTCTCTCTAAATGGGTACAAGAACTCGTCTACGGCGGTCGCGTAAAACAAGACAACAGCGCTATGATCAGTAACGTGCGCCACATTAGCCTCATGGAACAAGCAAAGGCACAAGTCGAACAAGCCCTCTCCTCTATCGATATGGGCATGCCAGTAGATTTTGTTGCTACCGATTTGCGCAGCGCATGGGAACTACTTGGGGACATCACGGGCGACACCATCCGAGAATCTATGATCGACGAACTATTCAGTAGATTTTGCCTTGGTAAGTGATTTAAACTTTCACAATAAGATAAGTAACAAATATAAGGAATTCAATTGATATGTACACAGTAGATAATTATGATGTCATCGTCATCGGTGGTGGTCATGCTGGTTGTGAGGCGGCCCTCGCCGCTGCCCGCATGGGTCATCGCACGTTAATGGCGACCATCAGTTTAGATAATATTGCGCTTATGCCATGTAATCCTGCCGTTGGCGGTCCTGGTAAAAGCCATCTTGTTTATGAACTTGACGCTTTAGGCGGTCAAATGGGTATTAACGCGGATGCTACGGCTATTCAAATGCGTATGCTCAATATGGGTAAAGGCCCTGCAGTGCATTCCTTGCGCTGCCAATCGGATAAAATCAAATACCAACATTTGATGAAACAAACCATTGAAAATACAGAGAATCTCAATGTTAAGCAAATCATGGTAACAGAGCTCAAGGTTGAGGACGGCAAGGTAACAGGTATCGTTACAGAACTTGGCGAATTCTATGGTGCTAAGGCTGTTATTCTTTGTACAGGTACCTATTTGAAAGGCAAAATCCTCATCGGCGATATCGATTATGTAGGTGGCCCAAATGGTCAACGCGTAGCAGAACATTTCTCTCAATCTTTGCTCGACAATGGCATTGAGTTGATGCGCTTTAAGACTGGTACGCCGGCCCGTGTAGATAAACGCACGCTTAACCTTGAAAATATGGAGGTTCAAGAAGGCGATACACATCATCACTCCTTCTCCTTTATGGATGAATGGATCAACCGCAATGAAGACGTATGTTGGTTGACCTATACTAACAAAGAAACGCACGAAATCATTACGAGCAATATTCACCGTGCCCCTATGTATAGCGGTAAAATCGAAGGTGTAGGCCCTCGTTACTGCCCTTCCATCGAAGATAAAGTAGTGCGCTTTGCCGACAAAGAACGTCATCAATTATTCGTAGAACCAGAAGGTACTGGCACAAACGAAATGTATGTACAAGGTATGAGTACATCCCTTCCTATGGACGTACAATATGCGTTCTTGCGTACCATTCCTGGTCTTGAAAACGTTGAAATCATGCGCCCTGCGTATGCTATCGAATACGATTGCTTGAACCCTACGCAATTGACATCAGCGCTTCAAGTGAAACATATTGAAGGCCTTTACTCTGCTGGTCAAGCAAACGGTACATCTGGTTATGAAGAAGCAGCTGCTCAAGGCTTAATGGCTGGTATTAACGCTGCTTTATGGCTTGAAGGTAAAGAACCGTTTATCCTTGCTCGCTCCGAAGCCTATATCGGTGTTCTCATTGATGATCTCGTAACAAAAGGCACAAACGAACCGTACCGCATGATGACAAGCCGCAGCGAATATCGTCTATTGCTTCGTCAAGACAATGCAGATATGCGTCTTACTGAAAAAGGCCGTGCTATCGGTCTTGTAAAAGACGATCGTTGGGCTAAATTTACAGCTAAGAAAGCTGCTATCGAAGAAGCAATGGATATGTTGCGAAATACACCTGTAAATCCATCTAAGGAAACGCAAGCTTTGCTTGAAAGTTTAGGTACAGCACCTATTAGAACAGGTATTCATGCTTATGATTTAGTAAAACGTAATGAACTTTCCTATGCTATCGTAGCCGATGCATTTGGTTTGAAACGCTATACACCTGACGTTGAAGAAGCTGTCGATATCTCCATTACCTACGAAGGTTATATTAAAAAACAAATGGACCAAGTCGATAAAGTTCGCAAACTAGAAGAAAAAATTCTTCCAAAAGAATGGGATTACACACAAATTAAAGGTATCTCCCTTGAAGCTCAACAAAAGCTCAATAAAATCCGCCCACACTCCATCGGC
>CATWLR010000066.1:0-6030 GCA_958351665.1 Veillonella infantium
TATAGGGCAACATTTTTAATATATTTGTAGTAATGTTATGGGGCCCCATCAAAGTATTCTAGATATCAAGAAAATAAAATCACTTATGTATTCACATATTCATATCCTTATAACCAAAAAGAATATAATTATAAAATCTACTACCATACTATATTCATCACATTACTTTCTTAAAAACCCTTGATTTTCCTATACTTCTAGGGGTATAGGGTTTATTGACACCCCTATTACCCTTTGTTACGATTGGCGTAAGGTTATATATATGCAATTAATCTATAGTAGTCTATAAATCTATAACTATTTATATTAGTTTATCTACACTACTAAGATTATTGCATAGACTGTAGTTTAGTTATGGATAGGAGTATTAAAATGAAAAAACAATTAGCATTAGCATCCGCCATTTTAGGTCTAGCAGTATCCGTTGGTGCACCTGTTGTATCTCACGCGGCATACCAATTAAATGAAGAAGTAAAAGATCCTACACCAGCATTGAAAGAAGCATCTACTATTGGTGTTCGCACACATGAAACTAAAGAACTTCAAAATCTTCAAAACAAAGATGCAATCGTTGTTATGAGCTTTGGTACAACTTACAAAGATACTCGTGCTAAAACTATTGATGCTACTGTAGCAGCTATTCAAGCAGCTCACCCAAATACTAAGGTAGTTACTGCTTTTACTAGCCATATCATCCGTGACCGTATCCAACAAAAAGAAGGTATTACATATCCTACACCTGAAGAAGCATTAGATACATTAAAATCTGAAGGCTATTCTCGTGTAGCTTTAACATCCTTGGATGTTATTCCTGGCATGGAATATAACTATGATGTTGCTGTTTACAACTTATACAAAAATAACTTCAAAAAAATGACCCTTGGTACCCCACTTATGTACTGGATGGGTCAAGAAGGCCAAACTGATGAAGTTGTACAAACAATTAAAGCCGTTCAATCTCAATTCCCTAAATTAGGTAAAGAAGATGCCCTTCTTATCATGGCTCATGGTACTCCAGATCCTTCCAATGCTTACTACTCTGTAATCCAAGATCGTATTCACTCCCTTGGGTTGAAAAACGTATACATCTACACAGTAGAAGGCACTCCAAATCTTGAACAAGTTGTACCTCAATTGAAAATGCATGGTATTAAACATGTTACATTGATGCCATTCATGATGGTAGCTGGTGACCATGCTAATAACGACATGGCAGGCAATGAACCAGATTCCCATAAATCCATTCTTGAAAAAGACGGTTTCAAAGTAGATACTTATCTTCACGGTCTAGGTGAAAACCAAAATATCCGCAATATCTTCGTTGAACGTGCTAATGAAGCTTGGGATGCATTACAAAAATAATTAGTTTTACAATTTAACTAGTATCGTTACATAACGTACATAGGAGTACATCATGAAAAAACTACTACTTGGTAGTATCGCTTTGGTTATGATTGTACTAGCACTAGCTGGGTGTGGTAAATCCACATCCAGCTCTTCTGCTACTACAAAAGAATTGACCTTTAATGGTCAAACTTATACAGTGCCAAAGGATCCTCAAAAAATTGCGGTCTTATCTAATTCTGTACTATCTATGCTCTATGCTGTAGATGGTAAAGCTATTAGTCGTGTGAGTACTACAGATAAATTGCTACCTGAAATTGAAGCTCTCCCAGCGCTTGGACAAACTGCAAACATTAACATGGAGCAATTACTAGGTCTAAATCCAGATGTAGTATTAGGTCTTGAAAACCAACATAAAAAGTATGAAGCGCAACTGCAATCTAGCAAAATTCCAACCGTTCTAATTGACTATGATGGTATTAAGGATAATGTGCCACTTTTAACATTCCTCGGCGAGTTAACTAATCATCAAGATAAAGCAAAAACTGTCATTGCCACCTATGAAAATAACATTGCTAAAGTAAAAGATGCCGTTAAAAGCCAACAACCAGCCCGCGTAGCTGTATTACGTGCTACTGGTAAAGGTGTAACAGCTGAAACCGATACTGCTATCACAGCCTCGATGGTTAAAGACTTAGGCATGACAAATGTTGTAACTAGTCATTTGGACAAAACAACAACAGATAAAACAGTACCTTACTCTTTAGAAACATTAGCAGCAGATAATCCTGACATTATCTTTGTTGTAACAATGGGTAAAGAAGAAGAAATCACTAAATCAATGAAAAAAGCCATGACAGATAATCCTGCATGGGCTAACTTGAAAGCAGTACAAAATAACCGCGTTATTTATTTACCTTCCAAACTATTCCTATTAAACCCAGGTCTACAAACACCTGAGGCTATGGCTCGTTTAGTAAAAGAAGCATACGGTATAGACGTAACGTTTTAAAAACCAAAAAGGGACTATAACAGAATGCATTTAGTACATTCTAGTTATAGTCCCTTTTTTTATTCGTATCTATTATTCAAACTTAATTATATTTTGATAACTATCATTTCATGCTTTTCATAATGTTTGTTACCACTATAATACTAGTTATCAATCAACAGCTACAATAAACCCTTCACACGTACATATGGTTTATTATCAAAGTTATCTACTTGCACGTCTACAGAGAACACCTCTTTAAAAAGTGAATCCGAGGTAATATCCTTTGTGTTTCCTGCTGCGATTAAGTGACCTGATTTAATAACAGCCATATAGTCAGAGTATTGTACCGCCTGTGTTAAGTCGTGTAACACCATGAGAACTGTTAAACCTTGCTCTCTGTTAAGGCGTTTTAAAAGTTCCATAATTTCAAGTTGGTGATTGATGTCTAAATAGGTTGTGGGCTCATCTAATACAAGGAGTTTTGGCTCTTGTGCTAATGCCATAGCAATCCAAACCCGTTGCCGCTCACCACCAGATAGAGATGGTATCAGTTGATGACGAAGATGATCTGTTTTCGTAATAGACAATGCATAATCTACGATTTCTCTATCCTCTTTTGCCGTATTCTTCCACCAGTTTTGGTACGGATAACGACCACAGTACACCAGCTCCTCTACGGTCATATCCTTTGGCATATTGGGTACTTGAGGTAAGAACGCCATTTGACGAGCTAATGTATTCTGCGAATACGAGGATAAAGGCTTATCAAAGATGGTTACACATTCACTAGGGCTAGAAATATAACCGATCATAGAACGTAAAAGTGTACTTTTACCACATCCATTAGGGCCTATTAAGGTCGTAACTTTCCCCATCGGAATCGATACTGAAATATCGTGTAAAATATGACGATTTCCTAGGGTAACGGATAGCTGTTTTACAGCAATAGCAGAATTATTTGTACTCATCAGCTATCCCTCCTTAATAGATACAAGAAGAACGGCGCCCCAAAGAAGGCCATGATAATACCAACTGGTATTTCAATAGGACTCATAAGAACGCGCCCTACTGTATCGCTTACAACGAGAACAAAAGCACCTAATAGTGCAGACCCCGGCAATAGATACGCATAGTCGTTACCGATAATAAGCCGTAGCATATGAGGAATCACAAGACCTACAAAGCCGATGAGGCCCGCTATACTAACGGCACCCGCCGCTAACAAAGCAGCTACAGCAGTCATCATAAAGCGCGTTTGTTCAACCTTAAGACCGAGACCTTTTGCAGTCTCATCGCCAAGGCTTAAAATGGTAAGTCGTTTTGCCCCTAAGCAAGCTAGGAAAAGGCCAATCATGGCATACGGGAATAACACCTCAACTTGAGGCCAACTACGAGCAGATAAGCCACCTACCATCCACAGTAAAGCACCTTGTACACGGTCTCCGTAAAATACGAGAAGCGCTGATATACCAGAACCTAAAAAAGCAGCTACTGCTACACCAGCTAGTATAATACGGCTTGGTCTAACCCCATTCTTCCAAGCCAGTGCATATACCATAAGAGCTGCCCCCATCGCACCTAAGAAGGCTACGAGAGGAACGATGTAATCGTATCCTGGGAACAAAATCAGTACGATAACACCGGCAAGACCTGCACCAGAGGATACCCCTACAATTTGTGGATCCGCCAGCGGATTTTTCATAACCGCTTGTAAAATAGCGCCAGAAACGGCAAGACAAGCCCCTACTAGAGCGGCCACAATATTACGGGGCAAGCGAATATTCCAAATAATCTGTGAAGCCGTATCTGTTAATTCATCAGCCCATAACGTTCTCCATATCTCTGCTAGCGATACAGGTGTAGAACCCCAGATAAGAGATATAATCATGCAAGCTATAACGGCTATAAGTAAGATAAAAATCACTGATAAACGAAAAGCTTTTCGTTCGTTAATAGATTCCATACGAACCCCCTCTCCATATCTTCATATACAAAATAAGTCATTTTGAAAATTCTATATTTTAGACCTAGTACCACCGATTATAGAGATACTACCAGTTAAAAATATTTATTTTTAACTGGTAGTATCTAAGAAAAGAGCACACTATTGCTAGTAAAAAATATTACTTTTAACTGGTAGTATCTAAAATATACAGTAAAACCCGAATCGCAAAACTACTAACATACGATTCGGGTCATATACTATTTAGACTCTTTGCCTTCTACGAAGAGCATGTCATTGCGTTTTACATCTGTGTAAAGCAATGCATTACATACGGAAGCAGCAATTGGGCTACCACCTTTGTTACCTTTTACAGTGATGTAAGGAACTGGGGATACTTCCATCAAATAATCTTTGGATTCTGCAGCGCCTACGAAGCCTACAGGGATACCAATAATAAGAGCTGGTTTAATGCCTTCTTCAAGAGCAAGGCGCAATACTTCGTACAATGCAGTTGGTGCATTACCGATAGCTACGATTTGGCCTTCTAATTGTTTGCCAAATGTACGCATAGCCGCGATGGAGCGAGTCACACCTAACTCTTTAGCCATTTTAGCTACGTTTTCATCTTTGATCAAGCAGTGTACTTCATTACCGCGAATTTTAAGAGCTGGTTTAGAGATACCTGTGCGCACCATTTCTACGTCAGTGTAGATATTAGCACCATTTTCCAATGCTTCGATACCTTTTTGAACAGCACCAGGGCTCATTCTTACGAGTTGAGCGTATTCAACGTCACCAGAAGCATGTACAGTACGAGATACTACGCGTACTTCATCATCTGTTAAACCCAAATCCTTTACATAATCGTAAATGATTTGCATACTTTTATCTTCAATCTCTTTAGGATTTTTAACGTAATCCATTAGTGTCCTCCCATAATTCGAAAAATTCATCATTCGATGATACCACGTGGCTTTCAATCTTAACCCGTGGACGATCGATAACAATAACATGGATGCCAAGATCCATGGCTGCTTGTAATTTTGTATCAGCACCACCTACAAGACCAGAGTTTTTCATAACTACAACACTAGCCTCTGTATCGTGGAACATAATGCGGTTCATATCGTAAGAGAATGGACCTTGCACTGCAACGATGCGCTTTGGACTCACATTGAGGTCTTCCATCATTTGTAACACCTCTGCAGTTGGCAAAATTCGTGTCCATACTTCGCAATCTTGCAAGGCTTCAGATTTGGCAAAGATGTGCATTGTTTTACTACCAGTAGTCAAATACACATGACTGTTATTGTCCTTCGCTAATTGGCCAGCAAGGTTAGCTGCTTCCACTTCGTCTACTACGATATGTAATTTATCATATTCTGGCAATGGTACCTCTTTACGCTCGAAACGAACGAAAGGAATACCTACAGCCTTTGCTGCATCTTGAGCAGTTGCTGTAACAACTGCGGCGTACGGATGGCTTGCATCGATTAAAAGGCGCACATTGTGCTCCTTGATTAAGTTCTGCATAGCCTCTTGATCAAGACGACCCGTATGTACGGTAATGCCTTTATGAGCAGCAAGCTCTGCACCATATTGACTAACAACCGTAACAAGCACATCTTCACCAGTCCGTTTTTGGATTTCTACTGCTAAGGTACGACCATCCAAAGTACCGGCAATGACCCAAATCATAATTTGTAGCCTCGAGGTGTAATCATGCGACCATTTTCAACATAGGTTT
>CATWLR010000067.1:0-6013 GCA_958351665.1 Veillonella infantium
ATCATGAATAACGCATTAGGCATGGTAGAAACAAAAGGTTTAGTAGGCGCAATTGAAGCGGCTGACGCAATGGTAAAAGCAGCTAACGTTACATTAGAAGGTACTGAAAAAATCGGTTCCGGTCTTGTAACAGTAATGGTTCGCGGTGATGTAGGCGCTGTAAAAGCGGCTGTTGATGCGGGCTGTGCAGCAGCACAAAAAGTAGGTGAAGTAGTATCTACTCACGTTATTCCGCGCCCTCATAGCGATGTAGAATTGATCTTACCTAAGAAAGGATAATAGCTTATGGATCGGGAACAGATTCGTGCTATCGTACGAGAAGTGATCGAAGCCATGTTCGAATCGTCCATTCCCGTAGGTGTGAGCAATAGACATGTCCATCTATGTCAGGAGGACTGGGATATATTATTCCCTAACCAGGCTATTACTAAAAAAAGTGACTTAAAACAAACTGGAGAGTTTGCTTCAGAACAAACAGTTACTTTAGTGGGGCCTAAAGGGGTCATTCAAAATGTCCGCGTATTAGGTCCTCTTAGAAAACAGTCACAAGTAGAGGTATCTTTGACCGATGCTCGTACATTGGGTATAAAACCTCCTATTGTGCTATCTGGTCATTTAGAATCAGCCGTAGAGATTACTCTATGTACTGAAAATGGAGAAATTACAAAACCTATTTGCATCGTTGCAAAACGGCATATTCATATGTCTCCTGATGATGCAAAACGGCTTTCTGTAAACGATGGCGACAGCGTAAATGTTGAAATTCAAACACCAGAGCGCACAACTGTATTTGGTGATGTCATCGTTCGAGCCGTACCGGGATTTGTTTTAGAACTCCATATTGATACAGATGAGGCAAATGCTGCCAATGTACAAGGTACAGTGATGGCGAGAATTGTACAGTAAAGTAGGTGATATGATGAAAGGTTTGAAAAAGGCAAATAATACCTTGCAAGAGTTCTCTGATCTTGTAGAGTCCAAACAAGTGAGCTCGCATAATCAAAAGAATTTACGCGTAGGCATCGACCTTGGTACATCATCTATTGTCCTATCCGTAGTAAACGATAAAGGTAAACCTATATATGGTGCCTTTGAATACAACGAATCTATTCGAGATGGCCTTGTAGTTGACTATGTGGGCGCTGTTACGATTACGCGAGAGCTAAAGGCTAAGGCGGAAGCTGCCTTAGGTACAGAACTTGTATATGCCGCAGCAGCTGTTCCACCTGGAACGATAGGCAAAAATAAAGATGTAGTAGGTCATGTTCTTGAAAGTGCCGGTTTTGAAGTAACCTGCATACTAGACGAACCTACCGCTGCTGCTAATGTGCTAGGCATCACCGATGGCGCTGTTATCGACGTCGGTGGTGGTACTACGGGCATAAGCATTTTAAAAGATGGCCGAGTTGTATATACCGTAGATGAGCCTACAGGAGGCACCCATATGAACCTTGTTATTAGCGGAGCCTATGGCATCTCTATTCCTGAAGCAGAGGCCTATAAACGCAATGAAGCGAATAAACGCGATGTATATGCAACCATACGGCCGGTTGTAGAGAAAATGGCAGCTATTTCTAAGCGTGCGTTACAAGAGGGTGGCTATGAAAAGGGGACTCCCATTATTGTTGTAGGTGGTGCTTCTAATTTTGAGGAGTTTACAAAAACTTTCAGTCAATATATAGGATTACCCGTAGATAAGCCATTATATCCAGAGTTTGTAACGCCCTTAGGGATTGCCATGGGAAGTGAGCATTAATATGGATGCATTAGTTAAACTGGTGCTAGAACGCCTAGAAAAGCGCATGACATCCACTGCTACTTTTATGGTCACAGAGTGCAATAGCTATGATGAGCATATATTGTTGCAGAACCAACTCATTTCTTTCGCTGGTATAGATTATGGTCATATACGAGAGTTAATGTGCGATACATTGGTGCCTTGGGTTGCCTATTTACATCGTGCATTAGCCTATGACTGTGAGGTGACGATACACCTAGCAGTTCCTGTAACCTCGTTGATGAATCCATCAGTCATTCTAGATTGGCCTATCAAATTTCTAGATAAATTTGGTCGTCCTATATATGCCAGTCATCAAGCGTGGATAACGGCCTCTTTTGTTAGATCTTGTGAAAGTCAGTCTATTATCGTCATATATAGGGGACAACGGTTCACCATGGCTGCTCGAGATGAAATTGAGCGCTTAGGTATCACAATAATTGAAGGGAACGAGAAGTATGCAAGTCGGTAAAGTTGTGGGTAGTATTGTATCTACTCAAAAGCATGAATCTCTAAAGGGAATGAAACTGATGATGGTAGATATTCTCGATGGAGAACAAGAGTTGACGGGGCGCATAGAAATCGCCGTCGATACAGTATGTGCTGGTGAAGGTGAATATGTGCTTCTAACTCGAGGCTCATCGGCACGGCATATTTTCGAAGATGATAAAGGCACCGCAGTAGATTGTGCTATTGTGGGTATTATTGATAGTTTTGAAAAATAATTGTATAGGAAATAGCTGGTGCCAGAGTTAAACCTAGTTATTGTGTCACATCATGAATGTATCCTTGATTGTGTACACCGTTAGTTGACATGGTCATTGCATCAGCAATGCAACCTATATGGAGGTTCATGATGGAAAACAATACACAGTTGAAAGAAATGATCCGCTCCATGGTTATAGATGTATTACAGGGGCAAAAGCAAGAAATGGCCTCATCACAACCTATTAAACAAGCGCCTAGAGGTCAAGTTGAGCCAGGTGTATTTGATACAGTTGATGAAGCAATTCAAGCTGCAAAAGTAGCACAAGCGCGCTTTGAAGATTGCACCTTAGCAACCCGTGAAAAGGTAATAGCAGACATCCGTGCTGCCATGCGTCCACGAGTACAAGAGTTGGCTCAGAAAACCGTTGAAGAAACGGGGATGGGTCGCGTTGCGGATAAAGTACTAAAATTAAATCTAACACTCGATAAAACACCGGGCGTAGAAGATCTCGTTACAGAGTGTGAAACAGGCGATAATGGTATGACATTATACGAACTGTCTGCTTATGGTGTTATTGGTGCTGTTACGCCAAGTACGAATCCAGCGGAAACATTAATATGTAATACAATAGGTATGCTAGCCGCAGGGAATGCTGTATTCTTTAGTGTTCATCCTGGTGCTAAGCATCTTAGTCGATTGCTAGTTAGTGAACTTAATCAAATCATCGCCAAATCGATTGGCATTGAAAACCTTATTGTTACACTTCGAGAGCCATCTATTGAGTCTGCTCAAGAGATGATGCTACATCCAGATGTGAGCCTATTAGTTGTTACTGGAGGTCCTGGCGTAGTAAAACAAGCGCTTCAAAGTGGTAAAAAGGTTATCGGTGCTGGTGCAGGCAATCCACCGGCCTTTGTAGATGAAACGGCAGATACTAAAAAGGCCGCTCAAGATATTGTTCTCGGCGCTAGTCTAGATAATAATATTCTATGTATCGCTGAAAAGAGCGTTGTAGCCATGCGCCAAATCGAGCCACAGCTAGTTCAAGAAATGGTAAAAGCAGGTTGTGTTCTCCTTGAAAATCAACAAGATATTCAACGCCTAGTCGATTTAACAGTGTTACCGAATGGGACACCAAATAAAAAATTTGTCGGTAAAAATGCAAGCGTTATTCTTGATGCAGCACATATTCCGTACAATGGTGATCCACGGTTAATTATCATGCGGGCTCCAAAAAATCATCCCTTTGCAGTAATTGAGATGTTAATGCCTATTTTACCTGTTGTTACAGTAGATAGCTTTGACGAAGGTCTTGATGTATGCTTGATGTTAGAAGCAGGCTTACATCATACGGCCACAATGCATTCCTTGAATATGGAACGGCTCAACCGGATGGCTCGTAAAATGAAAACTTCCATTTTTGTTAAGAATGGTCCGTCCTATGCAGGGCTTGGATTTAGCGGTGAGGGTACGACAACCTTTACAATTGCTACACCTACTGGGGAATCTACTACATCGGCTCGTTGCTTTGCGCGACGTCGTAGATGTTGCTTAACAACAGGATTTAATATTCGATAGGTGGTGAGCATATGAATCAATGGACTTTTCCAACCCAGATTTATGCAGGGCCAGATTCGTTGAATCGTCTTACGGAGTTTTCTAATGAATCTATACTTATCATATGCGATCCATTTTTAAAGAATTCTCCAAGCCTTACATATGTGATAGGGTTAATGGATAGTAAAAATAAGGTAACCATCTATACTGATGTAGTACCTGATCCACCCATAACGCATGTAGTAAAGGGTATTGAGTTTATGGAAGGCATTAAACCAACTGTAATCATTGCCATAGGTGGGGGCTCCTGTATCGATATGAGTAAGGGCATGGCTTACTTTGGTCGTAAGTTAAAGCATATGGATATCAAATCCTTTATTGCTGTTCCTACTACTAGTGGAACTGGATCAGAAGTGACCTCTTTTGCTGTTCTTACAGATAGCGAAACACAAATTAAATATCCTCTTGTAGATGATGCGGTATTACCAGATGAAGCATTATTAACGCCATTATTTGTAAAAACATCTCCACCAAGTGTTACTGCATTCAGTGGTATGGATGTGCTAGTTCACGCATTGGAAGCTTATGTAGCAACGGCTGCAAATAATTTTACTGATGCGTTGGCACAACAGGCGATTGAGCTAGTCTTTACTTACTTACCAAGATGTCATAAGCCAACAGCAACAGAGCAAGATAGAATGTCTATGCATGAGGCTTCATGTTTAGCAGGTCTATCCTTTAACAAGGCCGGATTAGGTATAGTTCATGCCATGGCTCATCAGTTGGGAGGACAATTTCATGTGCCTCATGGTCTAGCTAACAGTATGCTTTTGCTTTATGTAATTGGATTTAATTGCTCTCGTAACCAAGAGGTGGCCAAGAAATATGCCCATCTATCTGCTAAGTTGGGCTTTGCATCGCATAAAGCATCCGATGGAGATAAAATAGGTGCATTACTAGAGGCGATTATAAAACTACAACGAACTTTAGAATGTCCAATGACACTGACTGAATTTGGTGTAGATAAGGCTACATCTGAACCAAAACTTAACCTCATGGCAGATAGAGCACTAGAGGATATGTGTTATAGATTTAATCCATACCCTGCTAACCATGATGATCTTATCGGATTATATAAAAAGGTTTTGTAACCTATATAGAGTGAATAATAAAACTCAAAAGTATATAATGAACAATACAAATACAAGAGGCTTCAATGATTTCATGGAAGCCTCTTTTTGTATTCCCTTATTCTTGTTAATTGAAATAGAAATAGAAATAATATTTACCTATTTGTTGCTTAAGTTATGTGCTGTTAGGTACACTTTTTTTCATCTTAGAATGATATAATAAATTTTACATCCTATCTCGATGTAGAGGTGTTATTCAAGTTTAGTCATATTCCATATAACTCATTGGAATATAGAAAAACATAGATTTTATCTACATTTGTTGTATAATATGTATAGGATATTTAAAAAATTAGATGTTTTTGTGAAAGTCTATCCTTATCTAAGTTTAATTAGATGTTTGGTGCATTTTATTTTAGATTCATGCTCAATGTACTACTTTCACAATATGAGTATGATCTTGTGTGGTCATACGTTTTTTGAAAAGAGAGGTATTTATGCAACACATGCTACGCATGGGTATTGACGTGGGCTCTACAACTGTTAAAGTTGTACTATTAGACGAACACGATAATTATTTGTATAAAAAGTACATACGCCATTATGCAAACATTTTGGACACCGTATATACCTTGCTCCAAGAGGCTCAAGTGGGCCATGAAAATGATCAAGTTCATGTATGTATTACAGGTTCTGGTGGTATGGCGATGGCTGAAAAGGTACGCATTCCATTCGTGCAAGAGGTTATTGCTGAAACACGTGCTGTAAAAGCGTTGTATCCAGAAACTGATGTTATCATCGAACTTGGTGGTGAAGATGCGAAGGTAACCTATTTAGGTC
>CATWLR010000068.1:0-5954 GCA_958351665.1 Veillonella infantium
AAGAATTTAGCTTTTGTTAAAGCAGTGGATAAACCAAGGATAGCACCGAACCAGATGAATGTGTTCCAAACAGCTTTTGTTTGAACCATGTCATCCCAAGTGATGATACCAGCAAAGAACACAACAGTCATAGCTACTAATGCTACTGCTGTTGGGCTCAAATCAAAACCGATGGAAGGCAATGCCCAACCGATAAGAGCAAGAATAAATACAACAGCCAAGATTTTTTCAGACATTTTCATAGGTCCTAATTTAGCAAGACCGTCAGCAGACAATTTCTTATTGTCAATTTTTACTGCTTCAGGACGGTCGATCCAGTAACCTACAAGTGGAACGAAAATCAACATTACAAGACCAGGAAGAGCTAAAGCCAAAGCCCATTCAGCCCAAGTCATGTTTAGACCAGTGATTTTAGTAACAAAGTCCAAGGCCAACACGTTAGGAGCCATAGCTGTTAAGAACATGAAGGATGTAATTTTTGTTACGAAATAGCCATTCATCAAGATGAAGGAACCACCGCGTTTTGCAGTATCACCAGGATAAGAACCGATGGATTCAGCGATGGATAAATTGATTGGATATACAATACCAGCCGCACGTGCTGTGTTAGAAGGTGTCGCTGGAGATAATACTAAATCAAGAAGTGCTGTTACATAGCCAAGACGTAATACAGTAGAGCCAAATGCATCAATCAAATGGTATGCAACGCGGTGACCAAGACCAGTTTTACCAAAGGCAACACTCAAGGAGAACGCAGCGATGATCATCCACAATGCTGTGGAGCCATAACCTACCAAGATATCTTTTGCATTATCCAAGAATAATGCAGAAGCAGATAATACAGCTAATAAAATAATTTGAATTGGGTATGGTTTTAAAATCAAACCTACGATACCTGCAATGTAGAAGCCTAAGAGGCGCCACGCTTCCGCAGAGAGCCCTGCTGGTGGAGTTGTAAACCAGAGGATAATTGGAATTAGCACGATAAGTGCTAGTTTTAAGAATTTTTCCATGTTTATTCCTTTCTTAAAAACATAGGCATGTATATCATCCTAACACTCCCCTAAAGATTCGTGATACGCGACTATCATCTATTGAACTCTAGGAGTCTTTGTCTACACTCATTATATATGCTAAAAAGAATTATGAATAATAGATTACCTTTATAGGGGTTATAAAAACTTTTATATCTACCAATCATACTTTTTATGCATTTTGAGCATAGATTTACAGCCCAACATGAAAAAAGTGCATGTATACGTCCCCAAAGGGGGTATACATGCACTTACATGGTTACTGCCTTGCTCTTTCGAGACACCTTTATTATGACTGATTATATCGAAAAAGTCTAATACTGAAATAGCATGAATAGACAGTTATAAAGCCTTATATAGACTCGATTTGTATAATCTATCCTTTATATTCTCTAAAAATACTATTATCTACAACAGTATGTTTTTTATAGTAATCGCGAACATATTCAATAAATGTTTTAACGACTACAAGATTTTCCGCATCCTTTGTGTACACCATGTTCGTATCGCGACTGATGTACTCACCATCTTTACTACGCAATGGACTCACATAGATATCTCTATCCTTACAAGATCCAAGCCCCATATAGGTCAAAATGGACCATCCAAGGCCTGCACGTACAAAGTGACGGCACGTACTCATAGAATTCACATCCATCGCAACACTCGGTGGTTCTTCAAAATGCTCGGCACACCATGTTTCAATGATATTAGCTACGGATGCATCAGTTTGATATTTAATAAATGGTACCTTCTCAAGTGATTCAGGTGGCACTAATTCTTTATAAACCAAGCAATACGGTTCCTCTAATAGTAATTCAGACTTACCGGACACATCATAGCCACCACGAGCAAAGGCAACCATACAATCACCAGTATTAAACATCTTAACCACTTGATGGCTGAAAGCAGTCTTCACTTGAATATGAACATCTGGATATTGTTCCCGGAAGGATTTCAACAAAGCTGGTAGTTCATAGTCTGCAAAGTTAATAGATGACGCAATTTTCAAGGTCCCTTGAATCTTACCAGAAGCGGAATTCATAGCATTTTCTAAGGCCTCTTGATCTTGCATCATTCTTTTACAGTAGTCATAAAAAATTTCGCCTTGTGCCGTAAGAGCAATCCCTTCAGCCGTACGCAACAACAGAGAATGGCCCAAGGCTTTTTCCATATGGCGCAACCGATAACTCAACGCCGGTTGCGATAAAAATAATTTTTCTGCCGCCCTTGTAATATTACCTTCATCCACAACGGTTACAAAGGTTTGCCATTCTCTATCGTCCATACTATCTCCTTTTATCGCTTATTGCCAAAGATGCGCAATAAGGATAAGAATAAGTTAATGAAATCTAAGTATAGGCTCAAAGCACCTGTGATTTCAATGCGGTCTAAAATGGTTTCATCCTCCAAGAGCGCCACTTGTGTCACATTGTTTTTAATGCGGTTCACATCGATAGCTGTAAAGATGGAGAATACTACAACCCCTACATAACCTAGAACTAAGCTAACAGTGTCACTAAAGCCACTAAGTACAGCCCAGTTAAAATAACGAGCCCCTATCATCACAAAAGATACGATGATCATACCAAGTAAGGCAGCCATTACATATGGAGTTAGGGATGACAAATTACGTTTCGTAGTAGCCCCTACGATAGCAAAGCCGATGAAGAACGCTAACGTGCCGATTAACGCGGGAATAACTACTTCAAATACATTAT
Organism: Veillonella infantium; assembly: GCA_958351665.1. Taxonomy (GTDB): domain Bacteria; phylum Bacillota; class Negativicutes; order Veillonellales; family Veillonellaceae; genus Veillonella; species Veillonella infantium_A. Next base: position 2,756 of record CATWLR010000068.1, read on the forward strand.
ATCTCAAGGATATAAGTGTCAATGTAAGACCATTCAATGCACTGTAGAGGAAGAACATGCCTTTTAAAGTCATAACATTAGCAGCATACGCACGAGCACTAAATAGGAATACTACGCCTAGTTCAACTAATAGAATAATATTAAAGTTTTGGTACGCAAAGCGTAGCCAGTTTGGATTTGCCAACGCAGCGACTCCAACACCGATAGTCGTAAGTAAACCTACAACCATCCACAAGAAGGAACCTTTTAATCGTTGGGATACGATACTTTCAACCTGAGCAACTTGAGAATTGCTAGGTCCTGTTACATTATATGGATTCATACTATCCCTCCTTATATTTAATTATCTTTTACTAAAACTAGCGAGCGTTAGCAATACCTGCAAATACCTTGCCACGTTCACCGTCGATTGTTACTTCTTGGCCTTCAAGGAGTACGTCATGAGCGTTTTTAGCACCTAAGATTACAGGAATACCATAGGTAATGCCAGCAATAGCACTATCGGATGTATAACCATCCTCTACAGCAATAATACCGCCTGCTCTTTTTGCAACAGACATCAATTCAGGTTCCATTGTACCTACAACGAGGATGTCGCCGTCTTTGAAGCTTTCATAATTGCCCTTATGATTAGCAGCAATGAATACAGTGCCTGTAACGGATTTACGCAAAATACCATTACCAGATAAGAGTACTTGGCCCGCAATATGAACGCGAATCATATTTGTAGTACCTGTCGCACCAGATGGTACGCCAGCCGTTACCACAACTAAGTCACCAGACTCAATGGCACCTGTGCCAAGAGCACCTGTAATCGCTTGTTTAACCATTTCATCAGAGTTAACGATTTCATGACCTTTAATAGCCTCTACGCCCCAGCATAATTGCATGCGGCGAATTGTTTCTTCATGCGGTGTTACAGCAATAATTTTGCAAGCTGGACGATGGCGAGCAGTGCTAATTGCAGTATGACCAGATTCAGTACATGTCAAAATAGCAGCAGCCCCAAGGTTTTGAGCAATGCGCACGCTTGCTAAACATACAGCACTGGTAGTCGTCATATCCACATCTTGACGAGCACGACTTTTACTATCGTAAATAGCAGCTTGTTCTGTTACCTCAGCAATGCGTGTCATAGTCGTAACCGCCTCTACTGGGTAAGCGCCATTTGCTGTTTCACCAGACAACATGATTGCATCCGTACCATCCAAGATGGCATTGGCTACGTCACTTGCTTCAGCCCGTGTAGGACGTGGATTTTGAATCATAGACTCTAGCATTTGAGTTGCCGTAATAACTGGTTTACCCAAGTCATTACATTTTTCAATCATCATTTTTTGAAGTACTGGTACCTCTTCTGCAGGAATTTCTACACCAAGGTCACCACGAGCAACCATGAGGCCGTCCGCTACTTCCAAAATTTCATCGATATTTTTAACGCCTTCAGCATTTTCAATTTTTGCAATAATCTTGATATCTTTTTTCTCAGACTCAAGAATGCGACGAATGGCTACAATGTCCTTACCGCGTTGCATGAAGGATGCGGCTACAAAGTCTACACCCTGTTGACAGCCAAAGCGCAAGTCCGCTTCGTCCTGTTTAGATACAGGTGGCAAGCTAAGTGCTACACCTGGCACTGCTACACGTTTACGGTTGCCGATTTCACCACTGTTTTGAACAGTGGTAATAATGTTATTACCTTCGATAGCATCGATGTTAAGTGTTACAAGACCATCAGCCAAGAGGATTTTATCCCCAACGGACACATCGCCTACAAGACCTTTGTGGTTTACGGAGCTAATCTCTTTTGTGCCTTCCACATCATCGGTAGTCAACGTGAATTGTTGACCTGCCTCAAGGAATACCTTGCCCTCTTTAAATAGGCCAAGACGAACCTCAGGCCCTTTCGTATCGAGCAATAATGCGATTGGTTTATTAACAATCATCGCCGCATCACGCACCATTTGTATGCGCTCTGCTTGCTCTTCATGAGATCCGTGAGAGAAATTAAAACGAGCCACATTCATGCCCGCTCGCATCATATCTTCTAAAATACCAAATTTATCCGTTCCCGGACCTACAGTACATACGATTTTTGTACGTTTCATCTTTCCTCCTATGAAAGCAATTTCTATATTAAATCTTTCATTTCTTATTGTAGTAATATTGGTGAAAGCTAGCTGTGCTTCACGCAACATAAGTTATTAAGTAGTAAATATATTTATTCGTGCCTTAATATCTACTTATGCATATATTATTGCACCTCTACGGAGCCATCACCTAATATAGCTTCAATAGTCTTGATTGATTCATCGCTAGGGTCAAAGCACATGTTCGGTGGCAAGTTAATGCGTTTCCGTTGACGGTGTAAGTATAGTGATGTTGGTACAGAACCTGCGGTGCTAGTTAACACCTGTTTTAAAGCTTCACTATTTTCTGGCGTGTCATATTGGCTATAAATGTGAATAGCTACATGTTTCGCCTGACTATAGTTTACCTTTAACGGCATAATGCGGTCTGCAATAATTTGCACACCCTTTTCATCCGCATCAACGCGGCCTTTTACCTTAACGATCATATCAACAGCAAGGAACTGTTGACTTTGACTAAAGACCTTAGGGAACGCCACTACATTAGCCGCACCAGAATAATCTTCAATGCGAAGAATGGACATAACCTCGTTCCGTCTCGTCATACGGTCCGTCTTATTTTCAATCAAGCCCCCAAAGGTTATGGTTTGACCGTCATACTGCTCTGGATTTTCTACGAGAGCTCCTAGTTCAAAGAGGCCCTCTAATTCCTTTGCATAGCCTTGCAATGGATGACCTGTAATATAAAAGCCTGTATATTCCTTTTCATCCTTTAATTTATCGTCTTCCGATAAATCCTCTACATTAGGTACAGGAATAAAATCTACGGATTCTTCTATGTCCCCAAAAAGGCTCATGGTGCCCATAGCGGCATCCTTTTGCTCTTTAGCACCAACGGCTTGAGCACTTTCATACATGTGCAATAATTGGTTTCGGTTTTCCTTGAACCCATCCATGGCGCCGCACCGAATGAGACTTTCAAGAAGGCGTTTATTAACAACCTTGTTGTCCACGCGTTTACAGAAATCTACGATATCCGTATAGAGGCCGTGCTCATTGCGCTCACGAATCAAGCGATCGATGGCATTATCCCCTACGTTCTTGATGCC
>CATWLR010000069.1:0-5948 GCA_958351665.1 Veillonella infantium
CCAAAGAAATGAGCCATGGAGCATGTATAGCGCCAGGACCTTTTTGGCTAAAGAAGATAAATGCTGGTGCTGTTACAACAAGTACGAGCAAACCAACTTGAATAGCAGGCATCATAGCAGATTCTAATTTGCTCAACGCATAGGTACGTTGTAAGGAATAACCTCGTTTTAAGAAAATAGTACCAAATCCAATGCCACCTGCAAAGCCAGCAATGCCGAACAAAGCATTTAAGTCACCGCCGCCGAGACGCAAAATCATTCGAATTGGACAGCCAAGGAACATCAAAGCACCAATCATAACAAAGAAGCCGAGAATAAATCGAATAATTGGAGATGAACCACCTTTACTTTGATGTTCGCCACGAATCATAGACAATACATAAGCCCCTAATATAAGACCGATAATTTCTGGACGAATGTACTGTACCGGTGCGGCACGATGTAGACCTAGACCACCGACAGTATCGCGAACAAAGCACGCAATACAGAATCCCATATTACCTGGATTTCCAGCTAATACGAGAAAGCCCGCGATAGCACCAATAATAAGGCCTGCGATAATTAAATTCCGTTTTTCATGAGACCCACTCATAGTAAACTCCTTTCAAACTACAAACACAAAAACTCTATGAGTACATGCTCCGATTCTAAGTAACATGCTACTCATGATATAATAGCCATAAATATACATTGTTATTTATGGAGATTATCTATGGACTATATCTATTTAGACAATGCAAGCACTTCATTTCCTAAAGCACCAACAGTCGCCACCGCTATGTCCGACTATATAACGAATCGGGGTATAAACATCAACCGTGGTTCCTATTCCCTCGCCTACGATGTAGAGGATATTATCTATACAACAAGACAACGACTACATACCTTATTCAACGGTCATGATCCGTCCCATGTCATCTTTACACAAAATGTGACGATGAGCTTAAACATGGTCATCAAGGGCCTATTGAAAGCAGGTGATCACGTCCTCGTTAGCTCTATGGAGCACAACGCAGTTATGAGACCGCTCACGCAACTACTAGATAAAGGCATTACCTTTGACATTATCCCTTGCGACAAGACGGGCTCCATTCAACTTGAAAGCATGGACAGTCTCATTCGTCCAAATACAGTAGCTATGATTATCAATCACTCTTCCAATGTATGTGGAACCATTCAACCGCTCAAATCAATTGGCTCAATCTGCAAGGCTCATAATCTACAATTTATAGTAGACGCAGCCCAAACGGCAGGTGTTATTCCTATCGATGTGAAAGCATGTCATATTGATGCCCTCTGCTTTACAGGTCATAAAGGTTTATTGGGACCTCAAGGTATTGGTGGCATTATCTTGACCAAAGAAATGGCTCACACCTTAACCCCTCTTATCGCTGGCGGTACAGGCAGCTTCTCACATTTAGAAACGATGCCTACCCATATGCCCGATGCCTTCGAATCAGGTACTTTGAACCTACCTGGTATCATTGGCCTCAACGAAGGGCTCTCCTATATTGAGTCACAAGGAATGGAGAACATTCACAACCACGAGCTAGCGTTAACACAAGCCTTCCTCGAAGGATTGCAATCAATAGATGGTATTAACATCGTTGGTAAGCAGAATATCCAAGATAGAACTGCCGTCGTATCCATCACAATTGATGGTATGGACCCGGCGAATATTGCTTATGAACTAGAATCTACTTATCACATCATGACACGTGTTGGTCTCCACTGTGCCCCACGAGCACACCAAACACTAGGAACCTATCCAGAAGGAACTGTGCGATTCTCCTTTGGCTATGCTAACACACATGAAGATGTGGAAGCCGCATTATCTGCTCTACATAGAATCCTTAAAAATACTAAATAATACTTAACCATTAAGGCTATATACTTCGGTATATAGCCTTTTATACTTCTACGCTTCGCATAAACGACCGATAGCATCAGCTCTACAGCGTTTGCAGTGTGTCATTTGTGGCACATAGTGACCAATAAATTGACGCATGTTATCGATTTCTTCTGAAGTTGGGCCACGGTGATTTTCAAAGGCCGTATCATGAACAGGAATCATAGCAATACAGTTCATCAAATCGACACCCCAGGCTTCTGCTTGTTTAGCAATGGCTGGCACATGATCCATATTTACATCAGGCACTACTACGGTATTAATCTTAACAATGATGTTCTTTTCCTTTAGTTTTCTGATACTTTCAGCCTGACGTTCTAATAAAATACGGGCCCCATCGATTCCCTTGTAGATATTACCCTCATAGCGAACCATGGAATATACATGTTTTGCAATCTCAGGATCAATAGCATTTGTCGTAATCGTTACATGCGTAATTCCTAAGTCAGCAATGTCATTAACATAATCAGGCACTGCCAAACCATTACTAGATAAACAAAGCATGACATGGGGGAAATCCTTTTTCACGAGGCGGAAGGTTTCAAGTGTCTTGTCTGCATCACACATAGGATCCCCAGGACCTGCAATACCTACTACAGAGATATCCTGACGAGCATCAAATACCTTGCGCACAAAGGCAGCTGCCTCTTGTGGCGTATAGACATGTTGCGTCACGCCTGGTCTATTTTCATTCGCACAGTCGTACTTACGATTACAATAATTACATTGAATATTACAATTCGGCGCTACTGGTAAATGTAAACGACCCCAATTAGCAGAAGCGGCCTTGTTGTAACAAGGATGATTTTGTAGGAAACTTTGTCCTTGAATTTCTTTCATAATTAACCTTTCCGACCAAATCTAATAGCATCTTTATGGCAAACATGTAAGCAATCACCACAGTTGGTGCAATTCATTTCATTTGGTCGTGTTCCCATTTCACATACGCGCAAGCACGCATCACAGTTATCGCAATCATTTGTTTTAAAAATTCTAAAAATATAATTTTTGCGTAGAAACTCCATAACGCCCCAAAACGCAAATACAAAGCGACACCAAGCTTTGGCGATAATAAGGTAACCAGCAATAATAGAAACGACCGTTATAGTACGAGCCGCCCAATACCATTCGGAGAACTGCATAGATAAAATAACAGCATTAAAATATTCATCGCTCGTCCGAATTGGAATCATAATGCGAGGATTACCAAATTTAAAATATACTACAAGCCCTACAATTCTAGTTGCTACCATGCCGAGTTGAAGGAATCGCATATAATTTTTACGATTTCTTAGTGGTCCCATAGATATTTTTCCAAGCATTTGATTAACCCAACCACTTGGACAGAACCAGCTACAGAAAGCACGCCCAAAGAATACGACCATAATCGGCAAGATAATCCACCACGCATAAAAGTACGTCGTGATGCGACCCCAGCAGGTAATAATGGAACAGCTTTCACAGTTTACGAATGGAACAATATAAGGGCATCGGAATATGCCATAGTATACCCATTTCCCCATAATGAAGAGGAAGATAAACTGTACAATCCGACGCCAAAGGGTTAAATTCTTAGGCGCTTGTTTCCCAGATACACCAGAACTAACTTGAGTTCCACAGGTTGTAGATGACGGACAATGATTACACATCTTTTACACCAAACCTTTCTATCAAATCGAGACCTCTCGCACTATGAACGGATGTGAATCCGTGATTTTCTAAGATTTGTTGTCCTTCTTGGGACTGTGTAAATTCAATATAATCGGCAGCCAACGCACGATCTTGTACATATTTCATCGTATTAATAGTGAAAGTAAGCGGTGCAGGTGGCACAAATTGTGCAGGTATGGAGAAGTACTCTATACGATTCTTAAACCGATCATGTGTAGTAAGGCGTTTTTCTATGATGGATACATCGGCTTTACCTTCTACGAGATCACACATCATGGAAATTACACAAGCACTTTCAGCCATTAAGTTTTTCATAATACCATCGGTCAAACCGGATAATTTCATGATTCCCTTTACAGATGCACTACCTGGAGGCGAAGCGCCTAGCGGCAACATAACGCGTACACCAGGCTCGGCCATATCTTTAAGATCGCGAATCCCTGCTGGATTTCCCTTAGGTGTAACGATAACGTAATCCGTAAAACATAATGGTTCAAAAGCAATACTTACACCTTTTTTGCGCATGTTCTTGGCTAGATCCAAACCGCGAGCTCCAAAGACTTCTGTGCGACTCTTCTCAGCCAACAAGGATTTACCAATAGCCCCTGCAAAGGCACCAGTATACTGAATATTGTGCCCCGTGTGCATCGTATAAACTTGGTTTAAATCAAGGAACGCTTCGGACAAACCGCCACAAGTCCACACTTGTAATGAGTCAGACTGTGTTGGCTTATAAGCGCCTCGTATAAACGACGGCACCGCTGATGCGGCTGCTAACGCTAAAGCACCACCAATAAACTGGCGACGGGATATATCCTTTTTCAAAAATCCCATGTACTTACCACCTTTCACTGAACTTTACAGTACTAAGCATATACTCACATTATAGTATAAAAATCATAAGTTTTGATGATAACATGCATAAGTTTGATTAATTCATTTATATAGATTAGTCATGTAAATACTGTTCTTAAAGGTATTATTATAAAATTTTAAGATATTCTTTCCATATCTATATTATTGAATATTTATTGTATATGATGAATATGCTATTTTTTTAGGTTTAATGAATCTAACACTGCCTCTATGCATTCAGTGCATAGTAAACAAGCATAATCAGCTCTATAGACTATATTTAGATGCTTTACAGCTCTCTTTGCCCATAAAGCCAACACGTTTTGTCCTATAACCCCAATATTGCCAAAAGAACGCAAAAAGGCGGTACAACCAAATGGTTGTACCGCCTTGATTCATCAATTATTCAGCAGTGAATGGCAATAAAGCGATTGCACGTGCACGTTTGATAGATGTAGTCAATTTGCGTTGATGTTTTGCGCAAGTACCGGAAATACGACGAGGTAAGATTTTGCCGCGTTCAGTCGTAAAACGACGAAGTTTAGCAACATCTTTATAGTCGATTTGATCGATATGGTCTGCACAGAAAACGCATACTTTTCTTCTTGGCTTTCTGCCTCTATCTCTTCTCATTGCGAATCCTCCTTTTCGAATTAGTAGGAGTCCCTGACACTAGAACGGGATGTTTTCGTCATCGCCGCCTGTACTGAAACTATCAAAATTGGACCCACCTTCGAAAGAATTAGTATTCATATCAAGGGATTGGCCCACAAAGTTCGCTACTACTTCAGTAACGTACCGTTTTTGACCGTCCTGAGTCTCGTAAGAACGAGTTTGCAAACGACCTTCTACAAAGCAACGACTGCCTTTACGAAGATTGCCTGCCGCTTCACCAAGTTGACCCCATGCAACGCAGTTGATGAAAGCAGTTTGTTCTTTCGTCTCATTTGTTGTGGAATCAATGTAGGTGTTAGTTGCAGCTACTGTGAAAGTTGCTACAGCACGACCAGTTTTGGTATAGCGCACTTCAGGATCACGAGCTAAATTACCTAGAATTTGTACAGAGTTCATGTTTTCCTCCAGGCTTTAATTATGCTTCGTGTTTAACAATTAGATGTCTTAGGACTTCATCGTTGATTTTCAATACACGATCGATTTCTTTGATTTCAGCAGGAGCTGCTTCAAAGTTGATCAATACATAGAAACCGTCAGTGAATTTCTTCACAGCGTAAGCAAGACGACGCTTGCCCCAACGATCTACCTTTTCTACTGTGCCGCCTACACGAGCAATTAAAGCTTCTACTTTTTCAATAACAGCGTTAGTTGCTTCCTCTTCAGCTGGTTTCACAATAAACATGACTTCGTATTTGTTCATACAAAATCACCTCCTCTTTCGGACTAATGCCCCTATCGACACATAGGGGTAGGAAGTGCTTACCATCAATAAGCCTTACTATTATAACCTAAAAAAGGAATGAAAGCAAGAGCTCAAATTTAAGCCCTTGCTTTCACC
>CATWLR010000070.1:0-5907 GCA_958351665.1 Veillonella infantium
GATATCAAAGCATTCCATACGCTCTGGCAAGCGTGGTAAGTCCAATACTTCCGCTAATTTCTTCACGGCTCCACCGGTCTTATCGATTTGGTGTTGCCACTGACGACGGCGCTCTTCAAGGAAGGTTTCCGCATTCTCATGGGCCATCTTGATCATATCCATCTTGTACCCCCGTTGTGGCACAGATACGTCTACATTCTGGCCTTTAAGCTGCGTAAACCATTCACGTAACAAGTCTCTATCTGTACTATCCATAGGGAGTAATAGTTCTTTAGGAATAAAGTTCGTATCCCCATAGTACTGCTTGATAAAGTCCGTCATTATAGTTTCAGCACTATCGCCATCGTGTTGCACAAAGTAGTTTTCACGACCTAGTAATCGACCACCACGAATAAACAGTAATTGTACACAGGCCATAGATGTATCTACTGCAAGACCTAACACATCTAGGTCTCCTCGCTGCGTAACCATCCGTTGCTTTTCTTGTATCTTTTCAATACTAGATAACTGATCTCGATACCGTGCTGCATCTTCAAAGCGTAAGTCCTCTGCAGCTAATTCCATCTTTTCCTTGATTTCTTTAAGCAATGGTATAGGCTTACCTTCAAAGAGTTCTACAATTTCATCAATATACTTCCGGTAATCTGGTACAGAAATCTTATTAAAGCACGGCGCTTCACAGTAATGCATGTGGTACTGTAAACACGGTCTCTCTACCTTCATAGATTTACACGTACGCAAAGGATAATACTGACGAATCAATTTTAGTACTACATGAACTGATGTTACATCTGTAAAAGGTCCGAAGTACTTGGCCCCATCGCGTTCAAGACGGCGCGTCATATATACACGTGGGTAGTCCTCTTGTACTGAGATTTTTACATATGGATATGTCTTATCATCGCGAAGCCTAATATTGTATTTAGGCTCATGCTCCTTAATAAGCGTGTTCTCTAAGATAAGCGCTTCCATTTCCGTCTTTGTTTGAATGATTTCTACATCGACGGCTCGCTTCATCATAGCCGCAACCTTAGGAGCCCGATTGGCATCATTGCGCACATAGGAGCGAACACGATTACGCAAGTTAATGGCCTTACCAACATAGATGATGCGGTTATATTGATCACGCCATAAATACACGCCCGGTGTAGTCGGCAAATGACTGACCTTCTCTAGTAATTCTTCAGATGGCATATGTCCTCCTTTCTTCGTAGATTTTTAATATTTTATTTCTTATTTTTTGATGCTTTCATAAATTTCTTAGTCTGTTCTAATACAGGACCTAAGAATTTGCCCGTATAGCTTTCTTTTACCTTAACGATTTCCTCTGGTGTACCTGTAGCTACGATAGTGCCACCACGGTTACCGCCTTCAGGACCGAGGTCTATAATGTGGTCTGCCATCTTAATGACATCTAAATTATGTTCGATAACCACCACTGTGTCCCCACCATCGACGAGCTTTTGTAGTACATCTAAAAGCTTACGAATATCTTCAGCGTGAAGACCTGTAGTCGGTTCATCAAGAATATACAGTGTTTTACCTGTGCTGCGCCGAGCTAGTTCAGTAGCTAATTTAACCCGTTGAGCTTCACCACCAGATAATGTTGTAGCAGCTTGACCTAAGCGGATATAGCCTAAACCGACCTCTTGTAGTGTAATCATCTTACGATGAATTTTAGGGATGGCACTAAAGAATTCAACTGCATCGTCTACGGTCATATCTAATACATCAGCAATAGATTTGCCTTTGTATTTAACCTCTAAGGTTTCTCGGTTATAACGGGCTCCCTTACAAACCTCACAAGGTACGTACACATCTGGCAAGAAGTGCATTTCAATTTTGATGATACCGTCACCACGACAAGCTTCACAGCGGCCACCTTTTACGTTAAAGCTAAAGCGCCCTTGTTTGTAACCGCGCATCTTTGCTTCCGGTGTTTGACTATAGAGCTCGCGGATCGCATCGAATACACCTGTATAGGTAGCTGGATTAGAGCGCGGTGTACGACCGATAGGACTTTGGTCGATATTGATGATTTTATCGATATGTTCAAGACCACGAATCTCTTTATGAGCCCCTACTTTGTGGTTAGAACGATATAATTGGTTAGCTAAACCTTTATAAAGAATTTCATTGATTAAGGTAGACTTACCAGAGCCGCTGACACCAGTAACAACATTGAATAAGCCAATAGGGAATTTTACATTTACATTTTGTAAGTTGTTTTCCTTAGCACCGCGAATTTCAATACAATTTTTACCTGGCTTACGACGTTCTTCAGGAAGGGCAATAAACTTGCGGCCACTCAAGTATTGACCAGTAATAGAGTCTTTTACCTTCATCACTTCCTCTACTGTACCGGCTGCAATAATTTGACCACCATGTTCACCTGCACCAGGACCAATATCGACAAGATAATCGGCAGCACGCATCGTATCTTCATCGTGTTCTACGACGAGCAAGGTATTACCTAAGTCCCGTAAGCCTTTCAAAGTATCGATGAGTCGATCATTATCTCGTTGATGTAGACCTATAGAAGGTTCGTCTAAGATGTACAATACACCTACCAAACCAGAACCGATTTGCGTAGCCAAACGAATACGTTGCGCTTCACCACCAGACAAAGTACCTGCACTACGGTTCATAGTAAGATAATCAAGGCCTACATTGTTTAGGAACCCAAGACGAGCATTGATTTCTTTTAAAATCTGAGCACCAATCACTTGTTCCCGTTCAGTAAGGTGTAAGGTACCAAAGAAATCGAGTGCTTCTTTAATCGTTAACTGCGTTACCTCATTAATGTTCTTATCCCCTACGGTAATGGCTAATACTTCAGGTTTAAGACGAGCCCCATCACAAGTAGTACAAGGCTTGATAGACATAAATTTTTCAAACTCTTCGCGCATAGAATCAGTAGAGGCTTCACTATGACGGCGTTTTACCATCGGCAAAATACCTTCGTACTCTGTAAAGAATTCTTTCACTTCACCGCGCATATTTTCATAGGTGAAAGCCACCTTATCCGTCGTACCGTACATTACCTTTTTTTGCAAGGCTTTTGGCAGTTCATTATAGGTAGAATCTAAAGAGTATCCATTAGCTTTCAATAGACCTTCTACTTGGCGCATAAACCATGCATTAGGGTTAGAGCTCAACGCTTGTACACAACCATCGGCAAAGCTAATAGATCCATCTGGAATAACGCGCTCTTCGTCTACTTCCATAGTGGAGCCAATACCCAAACAAGCTGGGCAGGCACCAAATGGGCTGTTAAAGGAGAACATACGCGGTTCAATTTTCGGCAAGGAAATATGACAATCTGGACATGCAAAGTGTTGGCTGTACATGTGTTCAGGTCCATCTATCTCTTGAATAACTACAATGCCTTCTGCCCATTTTGATGCGGTCTCCATAGAGTCTGCTAGGCGGGATTCAATGCCGTCTTTAACCACAAGACGGTCTACAACGATATCGACGGAATGTTTTTTATTTTTCTCTAATACAATCTCTTCATCTAATGTACGTACAACACCATCCACGCGGGCACGAACAAAGCCTTCCTTGCGAAGTTGATCAAAGACGGATTTATGCTCCCCTTTTTTCCCTTGAATCATAGGTGCTAATACCAAAATCTTAGTACCTTCGGGGAAGTTCATTACATCGTCTGTCATTTGTTGTATCGTTTGCTGTGTAATAGGCTTACCACATTCAGGACAATGAGCATGACCTACACGAGCAAATAATAGACGCAAATAGTCGTAAATCTCCGTTACAGTACCAACGGTAGAACGAGGGTTACGGCTTGTAGTCTTTTGATCGATAGAAATAGCTGGAGATAAACCTTCAATATAGTCTATGTCGGGTTTATCCATTTGTCCCAAGAATTGACGGGCATAAGCAGATAAAGATTCTACATAGCGTCGTTGCCCTTCTGCATAAATCGTATCGAATGCCAAGGACGATTTACCAGAACCACTGAGACCAGTCAACACAATAAACTGATTCCGTGGTAAGGATATATCTATATTTTTAAGGTTATGCTGACGCGCACCTTTTACAATCAATTGGTCTTTCATTATTTTCCCTATATAAAGAGATGATACCAAGCGGCATCATCTCTTCGATTACTAACATGAAATAATATATGTATATTATCGCACATATAGTCTATATAATCTATGTGTTTTATTACAATCTATTTACTCTTTGGACTAGTCCGCTTTCTACCTTTAGAGGATGCCGGTTTTTTTAACTTACTTTCACCTGCGCTATGCATATCAGACCATTGTTGACGTAATACGCCCAATTGGTCACGCAACTTAGCGGCCTTTTCAAATTCAAGCTGCTTTGCAGCGGCCTTCATTTGACGGTCTAGTTCTTCAATTTTATTGAATAACTCTTCCGGAGTTATATCTGCCACCTTAGGCGTAGATATATCTTGTACATATGGTTCGTGTCCATGGTCCATTCCCGGTGTAGAGGATTTCTTTTTCCCCTTCTTCGGTGAAAGTCCCTTGCCATCAGTGTCCATATCTTCTTCGATTTTAGTGAGCTCAATAAGCTCTTTCACATCTTTAGTTACAGATTTTGGCGTAATATTATGTTCAATATTATAAGCCTCTTGCACGGCGCGACGGCGATCGGTTTCATCGATGGCACGCTGCATAGAACCTGTTATGCGGTCTGCATACATTATAACGTGACCATTCACGTTACGAGCGGCACGACCGATAGTTTGAATCATAGCCGTATCGGAACGTAAGAAGCCTTCCTTATCTGCATCTAATATAGCGACGAGAGAAACCTCAGGCATATCGAGGCCTTCACGAAGCAAGTTGATACCAACTAGTACATCGAATACACCAGCTCGTAAGTCCCGAATAATTTCGGCACGCTCGATGGTAACGATATCCGAATGAAGGTATCGAACACGGACGCCCATTTCCTTCAAGAACTCTGTTAAATCCTCCGCCATTTTCTTTGTTAAGGTCGTAACGAGGACACGCTCATTCTTAGCAGCTCGCTTATGAATTTCACCGAGCAAGTCATCCATTTGTCCCTTAATAGGACGAATCTCAATGGATGGATCAAGTAGACCGGTAGGACGAATAATTTGCTCTGCAATATTCGTTTGTACTTCCATTTCGTATGGACCAGGCGTTGCCGATACATAGACGATTTGATTGATACGCTCCACAAATTCATCGAATTGAAGCGGTCTATTATCAAGTGCTGAAGGCAGACGGAAGCCATATTCGATAAGTGATTCTTTACGTGCACGGTCACCATTGTACATGGCACGCACTTGAGGTATCGTTACATGAGACTCGTCCACCATGATGAGGAAATCATCTGGGAAATAGTCTATCAATGTATATGGCGCCTCTCCAGCCTTACGTTCAGACATGTGGCGGGAATAGTTTTCGATGCCTGAGCAATAGCCCATTTCTTGCATCATTTCTATATCGTAACGCGTACGCTGTTCAAGGCGTTGAGCCTCCAATAGACGGTCAGCAGCTTTCAACTTAGCTAACTGTTCTTCTAACTCAGCCTCAATACGCTCTACAGCAATACGCATCTTATCTTTCGTTGTTACATAGTGAGATGCTGGATATACGGCAACGTGCTTGCGTTCAGCAATCACTTCACCAGTCAAAGCATCTACCTCAACAAGGCGATCGATTTCATCGCCGAAGAGTTCCACCCGAATGGCTCTTTCACTATACGCAGCAGGGAAAATCTCGATAGTATCCCCTTGTACACGGAAGGTACCGCGGATAAAGTTCATATCATTTCTCGTATATTGAATATCTACGAGTTTAGACAGAATTTCATCGCGAGATTTCGTCTGACCTAAGCGCAAAGATAGCACGAGTTCAGAGTAATCCTCAGGGTCACCTAAGC
>CATWLR010000071.1:0-5900 GCA_958351665.1 Veillonella infantium
TGGATCGATGTTGGAGTATGTACCAACTGCACCGGACAATTTACCAACAGCAACGCTTTTACGAGCATGTTCCATACGTTCGATGTCGCGTTCTACTTCAGCCATCCACAATGCTAATTTCAAACCAAATGTAGTAGGTTCACCATGAATACCATGTGTACGGCCGATCATAGGTGTGTATTTGAACTCAGCTGCACGGCGACGCAATACTTCATGCAAACGTTTCAAGTCTTCAATCAAGATGTCACATGCTTGTTTCATCATGTAACCAAGCGCTGTATCTTTAACGTCAGTAGATGTAAGGCCAAGATGAATGTATTTAGCAGCTTCAGGACCTACGTATTCGCCTACTGCTGTTACGAAGGAAATAATATCGTGGTTTGTTTCCTTTTCGATTTCATGAATGCGTTCAACGTCGAAATTGCCCTTTTCACGAATGGCTTTAGCCGCTTCTTTAGGGATAACTCCCAACTCAGCTTGCGCCTCGGATGCCAATGTTTCTACTAATAACATTGTGTCGAACTCATTGCGTTCGCTCCAAATATGGCCCATTTCTTCTCGTGTATAACGTGGTATCATGATGTCTCCTTTGCATGATAAAAGCTAGATTTCTTATACGATAATTGTACCATATGTGAAAGCTCCATTCAATGAATGGAGCTAAATATTCCGAATGATAATTATATTAAATTTGCTAATCGTTCGTGTTTATATAGTATTCACTATATTAAAGTCTCTATTTTAATCTTATATAGGTTAAGGACTCTATTCTACCCTATTGATAGATTTAGCTAATCTTAACATTCGGTCCCACAAGAGACTTCGTTTCAGTTCGTATACTTCTATACCTTCATCGATACGTTGAATCCGTTTAATCATTTTCGGATGAGTAATAAAGAGGCGACTAAAAAATCCCGTACTTTCACGATCATATAATTCACCATTTTCAAGGATGCCAATTTGGTCAGTTGCAAGGCCCAATGAAACGAGTCCATCCCGCAATTCTCGGCCCAAGCCAATCGATACAGCGTACGCATCAGCAGCATACTCACGACGACGACTATCAAAATAGTAGGTAATCCACTTCGGCAAGCGCAGTACATACTCTACTGCTGCAATCATAACAAGAAGAACTATTTGGATTATGCGGATGACAATATTAACAATAGGAATCAGCGCCAATATATTTAAGGCTCCATTTAAAAGTATAACGAGGTTTAAGATTAATTGTCCTAATCGATCCATAGCGTAGGTTATGGTCAAGTAAATCGTGTCACGGTTTCTTAAATGCCCTAATTCATGCGCCAAAACGCCGAGCAGATGTCGTTTATCTAATCCACTCAAAGCGCCTGTATGAATGGTAATATGATTGATTCCTGAAGCAAAGGCATTGATATCCTCATCGTTACGCATACGCACCGTAAGTGAATCACGTTTTACCCCACTATAGCTACATAGTTTTTCAAATAATGGTTCCAGATAGGCCGATTCTTCCGCTGTTGGTTTTCTTTCACCTTGCATGGCATGAGCAATCCAGCTAAAAGGAGGCAAAAACAATCCAATAGCCACAATAATAGGTAACGCAATAGACAAAACGATATACACATCTAACTTATCCGCTAAATGTAGCGGTTTTATAAACCAATCCCAAGAAAAAGGGTACACCAATTGCACCGCAGACTCTAAAATTGGGAAAAAGACAAATACAATAATAACATTAACAATGTATGTTAGAAGAACTTGAATCATACTCTCTCTTTATACCTTTATATAGCAATATAGCAATAAATAAATTTATTAATACTGTATCATAGCTGTACATTGTGATATATAATAAACATACAGACTAAATCTACTATGAAAAATAGGGAGGCTTTCATGGCAAATTTAAATCGCAAAGAGCGTCGTGCACAGCGCAACGAATCAAATACTATAGGTATACTATTACGCTTATTCTTTGGACTCAGCTTTATCGGCTTGGCCGTAGTTCTGTTTGGAGAACTTGATCTCAATTATGTATTTTCTATCTTTACAGCAGATATTATCGTGTCCTTAATTTATGTGATACTCAACAAATCTCGTATCACTACATCCTTAGCTGTTAACACCAATGTACGCGTTATCATTGCATTCCTCATCATGCTAGTGACTATGTTCTTCTACGCTTTCGCTTTATGGCGTGTGGATCAATTTAGTGCACCTATGCAGATTACATTATTTATCGGTGGCGCCATCGTATATCTTGCGGTGTTCAACTCTACCAAAACAATGCTTACAAACCAGGATTAATCTCATAGTCGTCAAGATCAAACCTATAACGATAGCTCCTATAGTAAAAGGAAATAGCAATTAAATAATAGACAATAAAGAGGCATATCTTACATACATTTGTATGAGATATGCCTCTTTATTGTCCTAGAATAATGGGAACTGCTAAGTAAACAGGTTCACCCCGTCGATTAACGATAGATCCACTGCTTTTGATGATGCGCAGTGCTTCGTCTCGTACAGCTGGTGGTACATCGTCCACAATCAGTGGCGTATGTTCGCCAACGATGACATTGCCGTTAACATCAAAGTTAACTCGTACTACCACCTTGCCTGTTACGACAGATGCTCGCCCCTGTTCTTGCACAGTCCGCAAGTAGTCATGAGGATTAATATCTGGTTTTTGTAAAAGTGCTTGTTGGCCTGGCGTCAATAGCCTCAATGCTAAATCAGATAAGAAAGATAAATCACTAGATTCAGGCAACCCATTTTCAGTTGCATTCGGATCTGATGTTATATTTTTACCGATAGGCGCTTTACTATTCTTGGAGGATTTTCCATCCTTAGAATCAGCCCCGTGCGTAACTACAGCTTGTTCACTGCTACTCGTTTCCGATTCAATAGCCTTTGGAACGGCCCATTCTCGGCGCACACTAGATGCTGCTGTACTTTTACTTAACGCTTTAGTACGTTCATCCTCTTGCTTGCGTTCATCCATCGAGGAATTCGCCTTAGGTGCCGCGCCTTCTGGAGTTACATCCTGTGGCTTTTCCATAGGATTTTCCACTGGTTTCGGTGCAGTGTCAACAGCCTCAACCCCTGTATCGCTTTCACCATCATCAGGCAAATCAAAGCTAATTTCAGCCGCATCATGGGCTGCACCGGTTCCTGCCATACCTCGTAAAGAAAGCCCCATTCCAGAGACGAGTATCGTCGTAATCCCCAAGGACACAATAAACGGTTTCAAATAATGCGATTCAAACATAGAATCACTTCCGTTCCGTAGCGACGCTAATATATTTAGCGCCATTTACCTTGAGCATGTCTAATAGGGCGATAACCTCGCTATAGTAAACATCCTTAGATGCGCGAATAACAAAAGCTTGTCGAGGTGCTTGTTTTACAATGGATTGCACCTCTTCGGCCAAGCGGTCAGAAGAGATTTCCTGATTGTCGATATATAGCGTGTGCGTTGTGGTAAGCGTAATCGTAATAGGCTCAATAGATTTTGCTGTAGATGTCGATGTAGATGGCAAATTAAGCGGAATTTGTTGCTCTGTATTCATGTACAGCGTGCCAACCATGAAAAATACCAGTAAAAAAAATACGATATCGATCATAGGGATAATCATGATTGTCGGTTCTTTTTTAACCCCTAATGTGCGTCGTCTCATATATCATGTTCCTCGTTGTACGCATCGAGGATGTTGCCGCACTCATGCTCTAATGTAGTAATAGAATCGTTTACCTTTGCTGCACAGTAACTGTGAAAGCCAAGAGCGATAATAGCTACAGTCAAGCCTGTAGCCGTTGCCACTAAGGCTTCGGATACACCGCCTGTAATGATTGTAGGCGCTCCAATATCGCCACCTACTACTGCGAAGGCGCGAATCATCCCCAGCACTGTACCCAACAGCCCTAACAACGGTGCCATCGTTACAATCATGCTGAGCCAGCTAAGGCCGCGTTTTAAACGCTCATCGGCGTAAGATACTACGTCTTGCAAACGGTTTTCTAGACCATTATAGTTCTTTGCACTGCGCATAGCGCGAGCAAATAAAGAGCCAAGCTCCTCTGTGTCACGTTCCAGAACACTTGGTAACATGACCCAAGATTGATTCTTCTCTAACACCTTATTAAAGCGACGCAAGTCCTTTGTAAACTTACGATATAAAATGATACGCTCAATGCCAATCATCAATGCAAAGAGCAAAAAAATTACTAGCGGATACATAACAAATCCACCAGCCACAAATAAATGCGCTATGCTACTCATACTAACCTCCAAAAGCCTTTACCCTCTAGGCCCCAATAACTTTTATTATATCATGTTTTAGGGCATCCAAAAATATGTAGGGGAGAAAGAAAGGCTATACTAATCATGATACACATATTAGTATAGCCTTTAAGTTTACTTTTATTTTGCTTTTATTCTGCTTTTACTCTACTTCTATTATTCCTTTGCCAAGCCTAAATTCCGTCATGATTTAACCATAGCATAACCATTACATTCGTATGATTTATTAGTCTTTTTTAAGGAATTTTACAAGTATGCCACCGATTGTTAAGGACAAGCCAAAGCCACTACAGAACATGCCGATGGAATACATCCAAGCATAAGTTTGATTGTTAGAAGAAATTGCTTTAGCTGCATCTCGTGCATTAGTAGCATTTCTTGCAATTTCTAAATTTGTTGCAGCTGGATCTGGATTCAACAATAAGATAATAACACCTATGATTAAAACAACTACACCAACGGGTAACAACATTTTTTTACTCATTTTAAGACCCTCTCTAACATTATACGAAACGGTATATACCATTAGATATTATTTATCAAGTTTGTTCATATCCAAACGATTCATACTGCCAATGAAGCGATTATAGGATTCAACCATATCATTATAATGGTCATTTGTTTGGTCACCTAAGAATGTACGAATTCTACCAATAGCTGTATTTAATGAATTCTTAGTGCTGTTATATTCCGAACTAGTAATACTATTAGATACGTCCATGATGCCTTGTAACTCTTGGTTAGCTGCATTTACATCAATTTGTTTACCCTCTTCAAAGCCATCCAATAAAGCAGTTAAACGTAAATGAACTTCTTGAGCTGCCGCTGCATTTTTCTTGCCAGACTCTTTAAGTTCTTTCAACTGTTCTTGTTGATTTTCTGTGTTGTGTTTGTGAATTACTGCGTCTAACTGATTATACGCTGCATAGAACTGATCATATAATTGAACGTATTTAGGTCCTAATTGTTGTTCCTTAGCATAATTATCTGCTTGATATGAATTAGTTTGGTAGTACGTATCCAATTCACTGGCTACTGGTACAATATCCTTTAATACAGCCAATACGTTATCTAAAGGTTCTTTCATATCATCATATGGCACGCCAGCATCTTTAGCGGCTTGTAAGTTCTTTTGTAAAGAATCAAAATGTGGTGACATAAAGCTTGTTAAATGTTGACCTTCTCTTAGTTTTTGAATGTCTGGACCGATAGCATAGCCAAAGCGCACTGTATGACTGTTAAAATCGCCAACGGCTTTAATGTAGTTGTTAAACACTTTAACGTCATCTTGTGATGTCTTTTGAACACCTTGTTGTACGCTATTGGCAACCTTAGAAACACTACATCCTGTCAAGAATAATGGTGCTGTTAGAGTTGATGTACACAATACTACTGTTAGCATTTTCTTTACTAGTGGTTTCATAATGACCCTCTCTTTTTAATCACACATAAGTAACAATCTATGATTAAATTATATATCATATATGATATATATGAAAGTATTAAGTATAAATATATGAAATTTATTTCATGAATACGCTTTCATCGACATAGAAAAAGGCACAGTATCTTACTACTTGTTTCACCAACAGCAGTTTTGATACTATGCCTTTTA
>CATWLR010000072.1:0-5849 GCA_958351665.1 Veillonella infantium
CTTAGTGGCACAAAGCACGCATAAATCGGTAGGCTCTTTGACGCAAACCTCTTGGTTATTAGGACAAGGGGATAAAATCAATCAGCGTCGCATTACGCAAATGCATCAAATGCTACAAAGCACTAGTCCCAATTATATATTCCTTGCCTCTTTAGATATGGCGCGTCATCAATTAGCCACCGAAGGTAAGGCGCTAATAAGTCGAACCGTAGAATTGAGCCTATATTTGCGTAATGAGCTCAATAAGATTTCAGGTATTACTACTATGGAATATATAGACATTCAAGAACGAGTAGTAAACTATGATTGTACAAAAGTACTAATTGATGCTAAAGCACTTGGACTAACAGGTATTGAGTTTGAACGGATGTTACGAGATCATTGTATTGAGGTAGAGTTAGTGCAAGCGCACCATGTGTTAGTGCTCATTACTATTGGCGATACAAAAGAGTCTGTAACGTCTCTCATTCAAGCAGTACAAGCTATAAGTGATACGATATTACATACATCTAAAGTAGCTAATAGTAACGTGGTGGAGAATGCAGAAAATCTTAGTAAAGATTCTTCATTGCTACCAAAACCTATTGTGCGTGTAACTCCTCGCAATGCTATGTATGCTAATCGTGTGCAAGTGCCTTTACGAGATGCACTGCATCGTATTGCAGGAGAGACTATTGCTTATTATCCACCAGGGATTCCTTGTGTGGCGGTAGGTGAAGAGATTAGCTCCTCTGTGTTACAATATATAGAGAATCGGAAGGCTCTAGGTTATGTACCAAATGGGGCCGATGATATGACATTGGAAACAATCTGGGTGTTACAGGAGTAATTATGGGGACTTTAATTATCTTAGAAGGCGGAGATGGTAGTGGTAAAGCTACGCAAACTAAATTATTAGTAGAACGCTTAACCAAAGAAGGGCATGCAGTTAAATCTGTAAGCTTCCCAAACTATGATAGTGGCGCTGCTATGCCTATCAAAATGTATTTAGCCGGTGAATTTGGCAAAGATGTACATGATGTAAATCCTTATGTGGCAAGCTCCATGTATGCTATCGACCGCTTTGCATCCTTTAGAACTGATTGGGAAGAGTTCTATAAGAATGGGGGCATCATCATTGCAGATCGGTATACGACGTCTAATATGGTGCACCAAATGGTAAAATACGATAACCCAAAGGAACGTACTGCATTTTTAGATTGGCTTGAAGACTTTGAATTTAAAAAGTTTGGATTGCCTACACCTGATGCGGTATGTCTATTAGATATGCCGCTTGAAGTGAGTAAAGCCTTAATGGCTGAACGTACTGGTAAAACGGGCGGTAATACAGGAGATATTCACGAAGGGAATCATCAATATTTAGTAGCTGTTCACGATGCTTATGAAGAGCTAGTAGAACGCTATCAATGGCACCGTATACCTTGTGCCACAAAAGATGATTCTAGTCAATATGCATTGCGTACCATTGAAGAAATTCATAACGATGTATATCAAGCAGTAGTAAATCTACTGCCTTAAGATAGGGCGACTCTTTTAAAAGTCGCCTTTTTCTTATATAATATTAATATTGAGCATGTATTGATAGGAGGGGCTATGACATATTTTGATTCTATAATTGGTCAAGATTCGATCAAGGCACACCTATCGGAGCTTGTAAATCGCAATGCATTGCCACATAGCCTTTTGTTTTATGGTGAAGCAGGTCTTGGTAAGCTAGATATGGCAATCGGTTTGGCATCCTTATTATTAGGACGTCAAGTATTCTCTCAACCCAAGGGAGAATCGTATTTAGCTGACGTTAAAGAAGCACGTCTTGCTAATGGTGAGACTGAAAAACGTATTGAAGCAGAAGGTTTGCCTATCTATATGGATAAGGGCGATGCCTTTTGGATTCGTCCTATGAAGACGTCTTTAAAGGTGGAACAGTGGTATTCCTTATTGCAAGACCATCTGTCTGTGGCCGGGAATGGTAACCGCGTAGTTATTGTGGAGGACTTTCACACGGCTAACGCAGTCATGGCAAATGCTATGTTAAAAACCATTGAAGAACCGCCTGAACAGGTGTATTTCATCATAATTACGAACAAGATTAACACTGTGTTACCAACTATCATTTCTAGATGTATGGGCGTTGGCTTTAATAGTGTTGATATAGATACGATTCGGAAGGCTCTCGTAGCACGAGGGGTTACCGGTGATATAGAACAAGCGTTGTTAGCTGGTCACGGCAATCCACAGTTAGTGGAAAAATTGGCTACTCAAGGTCGCATTGAAATGCTAGAGTTAGCTGTTAAGGTAATGGACATGCTCGCTTTTGAAACAAGATGGTTTTCTATGATTTCTCTAGCTTGTGAAAGTTTACCTCGTGAAAGTCTAACAGAATTGATGCATTGGTTACGTCTTGTAAGTAGGGATATGATGGCTCTTAAAATGGGGGCTCAAGACGGACAATTACAAGTACCTATGTACAAAACTCAATTATTACGATTATTACCGCGCTGGTCTATGCAAGCATTGTCTCAGGTCATTACTGAAACATTGCAAGCGGAACGGGCTTTGCGTTTACATATAAAAACCGCTCTCGTGGTGGACGGTCTTAGTATCGCCCTTCATGATGCTCGGGAGGAGGATTAAATGCTAACCATAGTTGGCGTACGCTTTAAAAAGGCTGGGAAGATTTATTATTTTCTGCCTGAACAATTAGAACTATCCGTTGGTGATGGGGTTATCGTTGAAACGGCACGTGGCGTTGAATACGGTATAGTTGTGATAGGACCAAAAGAGGTCTTTGAAGATACTGTTGTAGCTCCTGTTAAGCCAGTTATTAGAAAGGCAACACCAAAGGACTTAAAACAAATTGAGAAGAATAAAGAGCGCGAAGAAAAAGCCTTTGATATTTGTCTCGAAAAAATCGAAAAACGTAAGTTACCTATGAAACTTATCAATGTGGAATACACATTTGATATGAATAAGATTATATTTTTCTTTACCGCTGATGGTCGTATTGACTTCCGTGAGCTTGTTAAGGATTTAGCAACAGTATTTAGAACGCGCATCGAGTTACGTCAAGTCGGTGTCCGCGATGAGGCTAAGGTTTTAAATGGTATCGGCGCTTGTGGTAGACCTTTATGCTGTTCTAATTTTTTAGGTGATTTTACACCTGTTTCGATTCGTATGGCTAAGGATCAAAACTTGAGCCTAAACCCTACGAAGATTTCTGGTGTTTGTGGTCGTTTGATGTGCTGCCTCAATTACGAAGATGATTTGTATAAAAAAGGTGGCGACCTATATGTGAAGAAGGAACGCCCTCAAGCCCCTCAAGATGTGGCTCCTCCAGGTATTGGTAAGGAGGTCGTGACCGATGAAGGCATTGGTAAGGTCTTGAAGGTAAATCATCACAAGCATACTGTAAAGGTACAGCTTGAAGCAGGTCGCACCATTGATTTGAAATGGTCCGAGGTGGCATTGCCTGATGAATGATCAAGAAAGACTTGATGATTTAATTATAGATGGATTACAGCTTTATCAGCGTACTGATATGTTTCGCTTTTCCTTTGACGCTATTGCGCTCATTCACTTTTGCCATTTTAACGGTCGTCATACCTATGTTGATTTAGGCACGGGAACGGGTGTTATGCCGCTCATAGGTACATCATTAGGAGCGGGCCATATAACGGGCATTGATATTAATAAGGCCATCATTGAGTTGGCTCAACGTAGTGTGGAATACAATTATAAACAAGATAAGGTAACGATGTTATGTGGCGATTATCGTCATATGTCGTATCGGGATGTACAAGACAAGCCTTTTGATGGTGTTATTGTAAATCCTCCTTTTTATGATTGTGAAAGCGGTGCAAAACCGACGTCTGAAGAACGGGCCTTGGCACTTCATGATGGACATACAACATTAGAAGAGGTTTTGAAAGCTGTACAATCCTTTATTAAATGTAAAGGTCGCTTGTGGATGATTTACAGTGCTAGTCGCTTGCAATATGTGCTACATGAATTAGAAGTAGCCAACTTTCAAGCAAAACGCATTCGCTTTATTCATGGCATGGTAGATAAACCAGCTAAGCTGGTGCTCATAGAGGCTCTCTATCAAGGTCAGGCTGGTCTTGTGTTAGAGCCACCACTAATCGTTTATGAGAAGCCTAATGTGTACACAAAGGAGGTGTCCTCTTGGTATGAACGATAATGAATGGGGCATCTTATATTTAGTGCCTACACCAATAGGTAATTTAGAAGATATGACCTATCGGGCAGTTCGTATCTTAGGTGAAGTAGATGCTATCGCTGCCGAAGATACGCGTCATACAGGCATATTATTAAAACATTTTGATATTAAGAAGCCTTTGATTTCTTATCATGAACATAATAAGGAGGAAAAAGGTGCTTATATTATAGAGCTTTTGTTAGAAGGGCAGTCTATTGCTTGCGTTAGTGATGCAGGCATGCCGGCTATATCTGATCCAGGGGCTGACCTAGTAACAAAAGCTATTGAAAAAGGTATAATGGTGGTACCACTGCCAGGTGCTAATGCGGCATTAACAGCGCTTATTGCATCAGGATTAGATACTAAATCCTTTACCTTTGCTGGGTTCTTACCTAAACGGGGCAAACATCGGGTTGAAGAACTACAACGACTTTCAAAAGTAGCGGGAACTTTGATGTTTTATGAAGCACCTCATCGTTTGCAAGAGGTCTTACAAGATATGTATGAAGCCTTTGGCAATCGATCTATCACGGTGGCAAGGGAATTGACAAAGAAGTTTGAAACCTTTGTACGCACCGATTTAGAGAGCCTTGTAAATGATTTGGAACAACTCACGTATAAAGGGGAATTCGTCCTCATTGTAGGTGGTGCTGATACAGTAGAGTCTGATACTAGTGAAGTTTCGGATGAACCAGTATCGTATGTAGATGCTGTACAAGACCTTGTAGAAACAGGGGTACCTAAAAAAGAAGCAATTCGCCAGGTGGCAAAGCGATTTAACGTTTCCCGCCGGGATGTATATAATATTGTAGAACGTTAAACCTTCCCATTCGAAGGTTAGAAGGAGGCTCATCATGGGAGACACAAAGAAAACGTATTATATTACGACACCAATTTATTATCCAAGTGCTAAGTTGCACATTGGTCATACGTATTGTACATCTGTAGCTGATACAATCGCTCGATTCAAGCGTTTGGCTGGTTATGATGTACGTTTCTTGACTGGTTCTGATGAACATGGTCAAAAAATTCAACGCGCTGCAGAAGCGCAAGGTATTACACCTCTTGAATATACTACGAATATCGTAAATGGCTTTAAGGCATTATGGGAAAAGATGCATATCTCTAACGATGACTTCATTCGTACTACTGATGAACGCCATGAAAAGGTAGTGCAAGAACTCTTCACAAAAGCTTATGAAAAAGGCGATATTTACAAGGCTGAATATGAAGGTTGGTATTGTACACCGGACGAAACATTTTGGACAGAGCAGAAGCTAGGACCTACTCATACTTGTCCGGATTGTGGTCGCCCTGTAGAGCGCGTTAAAGAGGAAAGTTATTTCTTCAAACTCGGTAAATATACAGATCAATGGTTGAAATTTATCGAAGAAAATCCTGATTTTATTCAACCTGAATCTCGTCGTAACGAGATGATTCAATTCGTAAAACAAGGTCTTGAAGACTTGGCTGTTTCTCGTACATCCTTTGACTGGGGAATCAAGGTACCATTCGATCCTAAACATGTTGTGTATGTTTGGTTCGATGCATTAGTAAACTATATTAGTGCACTCTCTCCATTTGATGGGGATGGCGAATTATACAAAAAATACTGGCCAGCAGATCTCCATTT
>CATWLR010000073.1:0-5800 GCA_958351665.1 Veillonella infantium
AACATCGTATGTCTCGTTTACAACGGGCGAAACAATTTATGCCCTTTGCGGCATTAAAGGGATTTGAAGTATTACTGGCAGCTGTGGCACGGCCTAAAGAGAATCGTGTAGAGCTATCGGAGGATCAAATAGAGGAATTAAACCGTACTATACAATCCTTGGTGGAAGGGGATTTTGTACGGGTGCTTTATTATACAGGTTATTGTTATACGGAATTAGTAGGGACTATCGAGGCGATAGGTAAACCTGCACATAGTCTATCTATTGAGAGCGTAGCCATTGCTTTTAAAGATATAAAGGAAATTAATCTTTTTGAATAAGAACCCTTTTGAATAAGAACCTTTGAAGAGTTGATAATAATAACACTAATGTAATTGATAAAGTAATCAAATAAAGAAACTCAGTAAAGTAAATTGTAAAGTGAAGAAAAATAGATTTGGCCTATGCTTATATATGATGAGTATAGGCTATTTTACTATTGTTTATTATCATAGATATTTTGATAATTCTTCTTGACATACACCATATCTTCTATTAAAATAAACATATGAACAGATATTCATATAAATAAAAATATCTGATGAAAAATGTTTAGGAACATATATAACAAGATATGAAACAAGATATGTCTAATAAGTATTAGAAATAGACAATAAATTAACTTATAATACAGGATAGAAACTTTCACTATTATCAAAGGAGATATCATGGAAGAAACATTGTTGTTGAAGGATTTGAACTGTGCGAACTGCGCAGCAAAAATTGAAGATCGTATCCGTAAAATGGATGTTGTAGAGACTGCAAACTTTACAATTGCTACACATCAATTAAAATTAACAGGTTCCTGGGAAGATCGAGAAGCTCTTAAACGTGACATTCAAGAGATTTGTGATGCTATTGAAGAGGGCGTAACAGTAGCTGATTACGAGCGTAAATCTAAAGCGGCTGTAGATGACCATGGTCATGATCACGACCACGGCAGTGATGCAGTAACAATTGCAGTTATCGTGGCAGGCCTATTGTTCATGGCTTACGAAGCATTGACTACAGTTGTTCCGTCCATCAGTTTACCAGAGTCTATCGAAACTCCAATTTACTATATTGCCTATATTCTCCTTGCGTTCCCAGTATTGCGTATCGCAGGTCGTAATATTTTAAAAGGTCAAGTATTTGATGAAAACTTCTTGATGTCTATCGCGACATTGGGCGCTATTGCTATCGATGCATTACCTGAAGCAGTAGGCGTTATCTTGTTCTACCGTATCGGCGAGTTCTTTGAAGAAAAAGCAACTGATCGTAGTCGTACAGAAATCATGAACGCTGTTGATATGCGTCCTCAAGAGGTACGCGTTGTTGATACATGCTGCGGTGGTGAAATCGTAGTTATGGCTCCTGAAAAGGTTGAAGTAGGCTGGACTATCGAAGTTCGTCCTGGCGATTTAATTCCTCTAGACGGCACAGTGCTTGAAGGCGAAACACGCGTTAATACAGCACCTGTAACAGGTGAACCTGTACCTGTTCGCGCCGTACCTGGCACTCAACTTATGTCTGGTTGTATCAACGAATCTGGTCGCATTACAATGCGTGTAGATAAGGTTCTTGAAGAATCCATGGTTACTAAAATTCTTGATGCCGTGGAAAATGCAGCATCTTCTAAACCTAAAATCGACCGTTTCATTACACGTTTTGCTCGCGTATACACACCAATCGTTGTAGCTCTTGCATTGGTTGTTGCTATCATTCCATCCCTTATTACTGGTGAATGGCATAAATGGATCTACACAGCCTTAACATTCCTCGTTATTTCTTGCCCATGTGCATTGGTGCTTAGCGTGCCACTTGCATTCTTCTCCGGTATCGGCAATGCGTCTAAACACGGTATCTTGCTAAAAGGTGGTCGCGTTATCGAGGCGTTGGCTAATGTGAAAGCAGTAGCTCTTGATAAAACTGGTACTATCACATCTGGTGAGTTCAAAGTTCACAGCGTAGAAACTGTAGGCTCTCATGTAAGTTCCAGTCAATTGTTATCCATGGCGGCAGCTATCGAAGCTGTTTCTACACATCCAATCGCAACAAGCATCGTGTCTGAAGCAAAAAATCAAGGCCTTACAGTGGAACCTTCAGACTTCGTTCAAGAATTAGCTGGCGAAGGTATGGTAGGTATGGCAGATGGTCAACAAGTACTTATTGGTAACCGTCGTCTTATGGAACGCTATAATGTTCAAGGCTATCCAACAGAAGCTGCTGAATATGGCACAGAAGTTCTTGTGGCAGAAGGTAATACATACTTAGGTCGTATCATCATCGCCGATGAAGCTCGCCCAGACTCTGCTGAAGCAATTGCTAATCTTAATGGTCAAGATATTAAAACTGTTATGCTTACAGGTGATGCTGAAGCAAGTGCAAATTACATCGCTAAAGAAACTGGTGTAAGTGCTGTTCGCGCTCAATTGTTGCCTCAAGATAAATTGTCCGTTGTACAAGATATTCGCTCTGAATATGGTCCAACTATGTTCGTAGGGGATGGCATCAACGATGCTCCAGTACTTGCAGGTGCTGATGTTGGTGGTGCGATGGGTAGCGGTGCTGATGCGGCTATCGAAGCGGCAGACGTTGTATTCATGCGTCCATCCTTGACTGCTATTGCACACGTTCTTGACTTGGCCAAAGCGACATTACGTGTAGCATGGCAAAACGTAGTGTTCGCTATTGCTGTAAAAATCCTCATCATGGTGCTAGGTCTTATGGGTTATGCATCCATGTGGTGGGCCGTATTTGGTGATACTGGCGTATCCATCCTTTGTATCTTGAACTCTGTTCGTATCTTGCGCCGTAATTAGGTGAAAGCAGAGTTTATAGCTCTGTAGAGGAACGAAATAAATTACATTCTCCTGATCTGAATGATCAGGGTTGATATAAATAACCTCTAGGTTAGTAACTGACTAACTTAGAGGTTATTTTATTGCGTGGATTAAACATTTACGATACTTTTACTATATATCTGTACATCATAAATAGACATAAAACTGTATATGTATGTTCTAGATACACAAAACTTTCACAATTGAATTGAATAATAGCTATAAAATAGTATATAATTTATTAGATGATTACTATAAGTTCGTTGGAAGGAGGGATAGCATGATTACGGTGTATAAACATATAGAAGAAGAGTTAGTTTCCGATAGCACTGTATCAGATGCCACAAAAGGTTCTTGGGTAAATTTGGTGAACCCAGACCCCGATGAGTTATCCCTTATCAATATTTTGACGGAAATCCCAACGGACGTTTTAAAGACCGCTCTTGATATGGAAGAACGTTCTCACGTGGAGTTAGAGGATAATTATATTTTTATCGTTATTAACATTCCAGTTATTCGTGGTAACGATATGTATGATACAGTGCCACTTGGTATCTTCCTGACGCCAGACTTCTTCATTACGGTCTGCCTCGAAGAATCTGAAGTGTTGTATCCGTTCATTTCTAATCAGATTTCTACGTTCTATACATACAAAAAGACGCGTTTCTTGTTCCAAATCTTGTATCGCACAGCAACTATGTTCTTGCGCTACTTGCAACAAATCAACCGCCGTACTGACGATATTGAAGTCCAATTGCGTCATACTACAAAGAATAAAGACTTCTTCCAATTGTTGGAATTACAGAAATCCATGACATACTTTACATCTGCATTGCGCACGAATGGTACCGTTATGGAACGTCTATTGCGCTTGCGTGGTCATAGTTCCTATAAACATCTTCTCAAGATGTACGAAGAGGATGAGGACTTACTAGAGGACGTTATCATCGAGAATAAACAGGCCATCGAAATGGTTGAAATGTACTCCAATATCTTGATGAACATGATGAACGCCTTCACATCCATTATTTCTAACAACCTTAACTTGGTTATGAAAATGTTGGCGACCCTAACCATTGCTATGGCAGTTCCGACCATTGTATTTAGCTTGTGGGGTACAAATGTACCATTACCGTTCCAAGAGGATCCAGAGGGATTCTATGAGGTTATAGGTGTTGCATTAGTATTCTCTATTATTGCCATTATCGGTATGTGGAAAAAAGATTTGTTCTAATCACTAAATACACATGAAAAAAGCTGGCTATGAGCCAGCTTTTTTGCTTGCTTACCTATTACGTTATTGCTTATTATTGGACCAATCTGATATAATAATACCGTTATGGAGAGGTGTCCGAGTGGTTTAAGGAGCTGGTCTTGAAAACCAGTGACTCCGCAAGGGGCCGTGGGTTCGAATCCCACCCTCTCCGCCATTCAATTTTATGAATCTTTAGAGACCGGTTGGGCCATTTGTTGCCTGTTGCTCGTTTCTTTTGATTTAGTACTATACTTGGTAAGGCAATTGGAGCCCGTTCCTTGTATAGTACTATAGAGAACCCTTTATCTAATCGGTAGAGGGTTCTTTTTTTTATTTGAAAAACTCTTTCTATTTATAGTATGATAGCTCTATATGTTATTTTTCTATAGAAAGGAGCTCGTATGAGTAGAATTGGTTTCTCACGAACTCAGATTTTAATTCTCGTCAGCGTTTGGCTAACGTTTTTGATTAGCTTTGTTATGCGTCTATCTTGGGCGTCATTGATGCCGATTGTCAATGAAGCATTGAATTTTACGCCACAAATGGGGACGACCTATTTATCCGCCTTTTACATGGGCTATGCCATCATGGTATTACCTGGTGGTATCTTAGCGGACCGAATCGGTTATCGTTATACTATATTGGTTAGTTTACTCGCCATGGCAGTCATTACCGCATTGATGAGTACCATTGATAATTATACCTATGGATGGGTATTGCGTTTCTTATTAGGTATCGTATCCGGTCCTGTACAAGCCTCTTGCTTGAGTGCTATTGGGGATTACTTTGGACCTAATCAACGTGGCGCAGCCGTTGGTATTTTCATGTCTTGTACATCGCTTGGGGTGGCGACTGTAAATTTATATGCCCCTTATGTAGCAACTAACTATGGTTGGCAAAATGCATTCCTCTTAACTGCTATGTTGCCAGTTCTTATCTTTATACTTAGCTACTTTACAGTTCGTAAGCCAAGTGCTGAAATCCTAGCTCAACGTGAAGCGGAGGCTCATGTCGAAGCGGTTCCTGTAGGGGACAAGTCATCCATAAAGGAAAACTTGATTCACGTGTTAAAAAATCGCAATATTCGTTGCCTTGCATTTGCCGGCTTCTTCGCTACCGGTGCTACATGGGCGGTGGCTCAATGGTCAAACTTGTACATGGTAAAGCAACTAGGTGTTAACGCCATCTATGCAGGTCATGTTATGTCCGCTTTTGGCTTGGCTGCACTTATTGCAAAGCCAACCATCGGTATCTTATCCGATATTTTGCCGATTAAGAAAAATCATTTAACAGCACTTGTTATGTTCTTATTTGGACCGGCCTTAATACTCTTTGCGAGCACCACAAATCCAGATATGCTCTTTATTACAGCTCCAATTCTTGGTATTGGCGCATTCATGCACAGTGCGTTGACGAATGCTCTCGTTGTACAATCAGCAGAACCTCACTTGCGAGGTACTACGGCAGGCTTTGTAAACTTATTCAATCAAATCGGCGTTATGTTGGCGCCTATGATTTTAGGTAGTATGCTAACTGCAACTGGTAGCTATAAATCTGCATTGATGACCCTTGCTATTGCACCAGTTATCGGTGCTATTGCCTTGTTCTTTGTAAGACTAAAAAAATAAATTTCCCTTGTGAAAGCCATAAAACAAACCCTCATCAATAACGATGAGGGTTTTCG
>CATWLR010000074.1:0-5790 GCA_958351665.1 Veillonella infantium
GCAACGGCTCATGAGTATGTATGACTATGAAGGCATGTTCTACGATCAAGGTATGTATCATGTAGCTGGCGTCGATGAGGTAGGTCGTGGCCCTATTGCAGGACCTGTAACGGTAGCTGCCGTTATATTGCCGCCTATGACATTAATTCCTGGTTTAAATGACTCTAAAAAGCTAACCGAAGAAAAGCGTGAAGCCCTCTACGATATCATCATGAAAGAAGCCGTAGCAGTAAGCTGTATTTCCTACGGTCCAGAAAAAATTGATGAGCTCAATATTTATGAATCAACACGTCAAGCTATGTATGAGGCGATTCGCACGCTCAGCGTACCCGCTGAAGCCGTAGTAGCTGATGCTATGAAACTACCTGATTTGACGATTCCTGTGGAGTCCATAATTAAGGGTGATAGTAAAAGTGCTAATATTGCGGCTGCATCCATCATCGCAAAGGTTACACGAGATCGATATATGAAGAGCCTTGATGATGAATACCCTGGTTATGGATTTGGTATTCATAAAGGCTATTATACGGAGTTACATAAAGAAGCTGTTGAACAACAAGGTGTAACACCACTACATCGCAAGAGCTTTGAACCTATTAAATCTATCGTTCGTTGGGTTAAACCTGAGTGATTATAGTAACGTAGATTTATTATATAAATTGTATATAGTTTATAACCGTAAAGAGGTTCCTATTGGTCACCTATGTGACTATTAGGAACCTCTTTTCTATTTACTTTTACAGTCGCCATATTCTACGCTACAAGTAAGTGTTACCTGTTGAAAGCTTAGAAAGGTTTTAAATATTACAAGTCTGTGAGTAATTGTATCTGACAAATTAATTAGGAGGTTTATATGAAAACAATTAGTACTGGTAAAGCATTCAATGAACTCGATTCCAAGGAACTGGGAAAATGGGGTGAACGGGTGGCCATTAAATATATTGAAAAAATAGGCCTTACTGTAGTAGATACAAATTATCGAACTAGATTAGGTGAAATTGATATTATTGCTAAACGTGATTTAGTGTATCACTTTATTGAAATTAAAGCCCGTCGAGGAATGCAGCATGGATTGGCTCGAGAGGCGGTAACAAAGAAGAAACAAAAGCATATTAAACGGGCAGCCATGTTATTTTTGTATGATCTACACCAGAAAAGACGGCGCTGGAAAGAGTTATCTTTTGATGTAATCGAAGTGTACTTGCATGAAGACTTTCAAAGTTCCATTCATTATTTGCCGCAGTGCTTTTAGAGAGGTTACTTATGTATGCAAAACTTTATGGAGCCACCTTACATGGTATAGATGGATGCATTATTACGGTTGAAGTTGATATATCGCAAGGCTTACCTGTCTTTGATATGGTAGGACTGCCTAATCAGTCCGTAAAGGAAGCTCGGGAACGTGTGAGGGCGGCTATCAAAAATAGTGGCTATGACTTCCCTATGAGGCGTATCGTAGTCAATCTAGCACCTGCTACAATCCGTAAAAGTAGCGCAGGACTCGATTTAGCGATTGCTTTAGGGGTTCTCATTGCATCGGGGCAGATAAAGGGGCGTAAAGCTAATATTTCAGCTTTATTGAATAGATGTCTATTTATGGGTGAGCTAGCCTTAGATGGTTCACTGCTGCCGACTTTTGGCACCTTGGCGATGTCGTTGGCAGGGTTAGAAGCTAATTACTCCACTATATATACAAGCGTAGAAAATGGAAATAATTTGAAAGCTATTCCAAATCTTACTATATATGGCGAGTCTTCATTACAAAATATTATTACCATCTTAGAAGATCAAGTTAAATCTAAATCTATTTCAACTTCCCAAAAGGTAAAAATAGGGAAAAATCAAGATGAGATATTAACAAATACGATGGATAATAAAAATCATAATACTACGTATGATAAAGATTTTGGCGATGTACAAGGTCAAGAGCTTGGTAAACGGGCCATGCTCATTAGTGCTGCAGGACATCATCATTGTATTATGATAGGTCCGCCTGGTGGTGGTAAAACGATGATGGCTGAACGATTACCGACCATATTGCCACCTATGACTTGGAATGAGATGGTTGAGGTCAGTCGCATCCAAGATGTGATCGGTTTACTTGGTGATAATGGACTCGTTAGAAATAGGCCTTTTAGGCATCCACATCATACGGCGACTTTGGCGAGTATGGTGGGCGGAGGTATACAAGGACGCCCAGGAGAAATCACACTTGCTCATGGAGGTGTTTTATTTATGGATGAAGCACCAGAGTTTCAGCGTCAAGTTATTGATGCCCTAAGGCAGCCTTTAGAGTCTCGCACAATTACTATCAATAGGTCTCAAGGCAATTATATGTATCCCGCCAATTTTATTTGTATATTGGCTGCAAATCCATGTCCCTGTGGTTACTATCATGACCCACATAGGGAATGCATATGTTCTGAAACGATGGTTAAAAACTATCAGCAACGGTTGTCAGGGCCTATTATGGACCGCATTGATTTACATATTCCCGTTGAAAGGCCTACACTAGAACAATTATTAGATCATTCGATGTCTACTATGACAAGTGAAAGCATGAGGCAACAAGTGATTATGGCAACTACTTTACAACAGAAACGTTATGAACACTTAGAGTTTAACTCTAATGGAGCCGTACCTCATAAGGCCATAGGTGAGCTGTGTAATATTACTGATAAGGCATGGAGTGTATTAGGTAATATATTTGATCACTTTCATTTAAGTGGACGTGCCTTTGATCGCATATTAAAGGTGGCTCGTACTATAGCGGACCTTGAGGGAAATCCACAAGTGGAGCCTCATCACATTTCCGAGGCTATGTTGTTTAGAACAGGTAAATAGGTGTAAAGATGACTAGATACGATGATACTATTTATATTGCAGGCTTGCAAAGTTTATATAATGTGGGAGCCACACATGTACGGCGTTTTATAGAGGATTTTGGGTCGCCCTATGATGCTTGGCAAGCAGTTAAGAAGGTGGAAAATTTAAAGCCTTACGCACATATTCCTACCGCTGATAAACGTGCTATTGCATCATCTGCTAAGGATGAAAAGTTAGATTATATAATTCATAAAATAGACGAATATAAGATGGATGTTACTACCTTTTTAGATAAAGACTTTCCATCTATTTTGAACCATATCTATAATCCACCGGCTATATTGTTTATGCGAGGTAATAGAGCTCTTTTAGATAAACGATTAAATCGGATTGCCCTTGTAGGGGCACGGCGCTGTTCCTTGTACGGCCGTAATGTGGCGAGAATGCTAGGTAAAGAGCTTGGTAAATACAGCACTATTATAGTCAGTGGCGGCGCACGAGGTATCGATGCACATGGTCATGAGGGACTGTTAGCTAGTCAGGGGTATGGTATTGTGGTCATGGGTTGTGGCTTAGATATAGCATATCCTCGAGAGAATACAAAATTATTTGACCGAATCTTAGAAAACAATGGTTTACTTTTATCTGAATACCCACCTGGTACGCCACCATCGGCTAAACATTTCCCAGCTCGTAATCGTATTATTAGTGGCCTTAGTAGAGGTGTAATCGTAGTAGAGGCAAAAGGAAGTAGTGGTTCATTGATTACGGCGGATATGGCTGTTAGCGAAGGTCGGGATGTATTTGTAGTACCTTGTAATTTATTAGACCACACGGCAGATGGCAATAAATTCCTCATGCGTAATGGCGCCTTTGTATTAACTGGTTATGAGGACATCGTTAAGGAATATCATTTAACCTTGCGAGATATGTTTAGTACTAAAGAGAAACTTTCATCACCCAATAAAAGAGATGCTATGGGTGTAAAAGATTGTAATCAAATAGGGAATAATGGTCGGGGTGTTGATACACAAGGGCTCTCTATGTTAAGCTTTAGTTTGGATAAGAGTTTACTATTGAGTGAAATTCCTCATGATCGATGTATCACCGTTAGTGATATTTTGAAAGCAACTCATATTCCATTACAACAACTGCAGCCCTTATTACTAGAGTTAGAAATGGAAGGGGCTATAGAGAATCATCCGCCGAGAGGCTATATTAATATGACTAGGAGTGATATACTTGTCCATTAAACGATCGATCGTTATTGGCGAGCCAAAAGCAGCTAGTACTAGTAAAGATAGTAAAAAGAAAAGTACTAAGAAAGAGAGTACTACCATAAAGCGTAAGGTTACTAAAGAAGCCCTTACTCCAATGGGGATTGTACGGGATAAATCTGTACTACAAACCTCCGTGCCACCAGAACAACGGGAACCACGCGTATATAATCCTGATGGCAAAGTATTGGTTATTGTAGAGTCTCCTGCTAAATCTAAAACAATTGAAAAGTTCTTAGGTCCTAACTACGTTGTAAAGGCGAGTATGGGCCACTTACGAGATTTGCCAAAGTCTCAAATGGGCATCGATATTGAACATGATTTCACGCCTCGTTATAGCAATTTGGTAACTCGTAAAAAGGTTATTGATGAACTAGTTTCTTATGCCGATGAAAGCAGTGCCGTATTGCTCGCAACTGACCCTGACCGCGAAGGGGAAGCTATTTCTTGGCATTTAGCGTACATTTTAAACGTAGATCCTACATCTACATGTCGTATTACGTTCAATGAGATTACTAAAAATGCTGTTGCAGAGGCCTTAGAATCTCCACGTACTATCGATATGAACATGGTTGATGCTCAACAAGCACGCCGTGTATTAGATCGTATCGTAGGTTATAAATTGAGTCCTTTATTATGGAAAAAGGTTTGTAAAGGCCTTAGTGCAGGTCGTGTGCAATCCGTTGCAGTTCGACTTATCTGTGAACGAGAGCGAGAAATTCAAGCTTTCGTACCACAAGAATATTGGACTATTGAAGGCAATTTTGAAACGCCTAAAAAAGAGGCTTTCACAGCAGAATTGACTCATATTAAAGGCGAGAAAATCGATATTACTACTGAAAGTGAAGCACAAGCCGTAGTAGATGCTATTGGCGGAGCCGATGCAGTAGTGACAAATATTGAAAAGCGCAAACGTTCTCGTAAAGCGGCACCTCCGTTTACAACGTCTACGTTGCAACAAGATGGTGTGCGTAAATTGAACTTTGGTGCGAAGCGTACCATGATGATTGCTCAACATCTTTACGAAGGTCTTGAAATTGGATCCTATGGCCACGTAGGTTTGATTACGTACATGCGTACAGACTCAACGCGTATCTCTAAAGAGATGCAGGTCATGGCTAAGGACTATATTATTCGTAACTATGGTGAAGATTATTATCCTTCTAAACCTAATATGTATGGTGCAAAAGGTTCTGCTCAAGATGCGCATGAAGCAATTCGTCCAACATCTCTTGAGCTCACACCTAAAATGGTTGAGCCCTTCTTGAGTCGTGATGAGCTTAAATTATATACATTGATTTGGAATCGTTTTATGGCGAGTCAAATGGCACCACAACAAAATGAATCTACAACTATTGAGCTGATTGTTCAAAATGATTATACCTTTAAAGCGACAGGCTCTCGTGTTATCTTCCCAGGCTTTAGCGCCGTTTATGAAGATGCGAAAAAAGAGGATGTTCCTCAATTGCCTGTGCTTAAAAAGAATGATGCTGCTCATACAGTAGAGGTATTGCCTGAACAACACTTCACACAACCACCTCCTCGTTACTCTGAGGCGAGTCTTATCAAAACATTGGAAGAACTCGGTATTGGTCGTCCTAGTACGTATGCACCAATTTTAGATACAATCGTTAGCCGTAACTATGTAGAAAATACGAATAAACAATTTATTCCCACAGAGTTAGGA